>CANGCO010000058.1 GCA_947452365.1 Caulobacteraceae bacterium | reverse complement strand
GATGGATTTGCAGCATGATCCGCGTGGCGTCTTCGCGCGATTTGTTAAAAAACCGCTCAATCACATAAACCACGAATTCCATCGGTGTGTAGTCGTCATTCAGAATCAGGACCCGGTAGAGCGAAGGCTTTTGCGTCTTCGGCTTAACCTTTGTGACGACTCCAATTCCAACACCGATATCCTGATCACCTTGCTTTCGCTCGGCCATCAATAAAGCACTCCATAGCGGCGGGTGATGTCACCCTTCCGCCTCCAATTAGATATGGAAACTGCGGCGTATTAAAAGGCCTAACCGACCGAACTTTGGTGGATTAGTGGATTTGTCGCGATTCTTTTTGGGCGCGGCCATGTTTGGTCAATAGCGCGGCAGGATTCAGACACGAAAAAGCCCCCGCAGCGGCAAGCGACGGGGGCTTAAATCTTGGTCGCAAGGATTAAGGCTTAGCGAGCAGCCTGGATCTTTTCGACGGTCGCCGTCACGCGGGCGTTCAGCGGGCTGAACGTGTCCTTGAACGAGGCGGCAGCGGTTTCCGACATCTTGGTCATTTCAGCGACAAAGGCTTCCATGCTGGACTTGGCAAAGCTGGTTTGCAGCTCAACCGCTTCCTGCAAGCTCTTGGCAGAGCCCAGGGCCTTGGCAGCGGCGATATTGTCTTCGATAGACTTCTTGGAGAAGGCAATGGCCTGAGCGCCAAGGATTTCGGCACCCTTGGTGGCCGCAGCAACCGAGGCAGCAACCGCTTCAAGGTTTTCCTTGGAATGGGCGCTTACGTCATTCATCGCGGACATGGACTTTTGAACCGTGTCGGTGAAGGCCTTGTTACCGGTCGCCGTGATTTGCTCGACCGTGGTCTTTAGTGTGTCAGCAGCTTTGGTCATATCGGGTCTCCAGGGTTGGCGCCTAGGGCGTTGGGGGTGCGGCCAACTTGCCGCAGTGCGGTAGAAAACACTGTGTCGAAATCGGCCGTGTTCCGAATTTCTTGAACCCTATTAAGCACAATCCCGAAGGGTCGTCAAACATTTTTGTGCACTGCACAATAAATGCCCTCAAAATACCGCAACGCAATAAATATCAATGATTATTAAATAATTGCCCCCATAGGCCTTTGTTAACCTAGACGAAAGGGGTTTGGGCTGATCATAATAGCTTGTGGCTCAGCATAAGGCTGGGCGGAAAGCGACGGACCCAAGCGCATGACCTGGCCAGCCCGCCGACACTTTGCCTTTGCGGCGCACCTAGCCACACTCGCCGTGACGATAGCTCTAGGCGCAAGCACGGCCTGGGCCGGAAGCCTAACGACGGAGTCGAAATACGCGGCGATTGTTGTGGATGCCAATTCTGGCGAAGTGCTTTATGCCAAAAAAGCCGACAGCCCACGTTACCCTGCATCAATTACAAAGATTATGACGCTTTATCTGGCGTTTGAAGCCATTTCACAGGGCCGCCTGCATCTGAACGAATACATTCCCGTCTCCCGCCATGCCGCAGGCCAGGCACCCACCAAGCTCGGCCTGCGGGCGGGACAGAGCATTCAGGTCGATGACGCCATTCGCGCCACAGCAGTCAAGTCGGCAAATGATATGGCCGTCGCCTTGGCCGAACGCATCGGCGGCTCAGAACCGCGGTTTGCGGCGCTGATGACCTTGCGGGCGCAAGAGCTAGGCATGACCCAGACCCATTTTGCCAATGCCTCGGGCCTTCCCGACCGTCAGCAATTGTCCTCCGCGCGGGACATTGCCATTCTATCGCGGGCCGTCATGCGCGATTACCCGCAATATTACGCCTATTTTGGCCAGAAACAGTTTGTCTTTAATGGCCAAAGCCTCAAGAATCATAATGGCCTGCTTGGGAAAATGCCGGGCGTAGACGGGCTCAAGACCGGCTTTACCGCCGCTTCTGGCTTTAACCTCGCCGCCTCGGCCGTGCGTGACAATCGCCGCCTGATTGCAGTCGTCTTGGGCGGCAATTCAACCGCTGCCCGCGACAATCATGTCGAGGACCTGCTCGATACCGGCTTTGACGTTCTGCGCCGGCGCAAGAATGGCGAGCGGATTACGATTGCCCAGAACCTGTTTGAGGAAGAACCAACCGGCGTCCTGTCGCGCCCGCCTGTCGAACAGGGCTCGGGCGATCAAGATGGCTTGAAAATCTTGGTCTCCAACCAGGACGAACAGCCCCCTGTTCAGGTTGGCGCCACACGAACCGCGTCCAAGCCCAAGACGGCAGCCAAGGCGACTGGCAATTGGTCTGTTCAGGTGGGCGCGTTTCGCAGCCGCAAACAGGCCCAGACCCATCTAAAGGCGGTCAGCAAAAAGTTCCGTAGCCAATTGGCCGTCTATGAAACCTCGGTCGATGCCGCCGTGAACGGCTATTTCCGCGCCCGCTTTGAAGGCCTATCCGCCGCGGCCGCGCAACAGGCCTGCGCTGCGCTTGCGGCCCGGCGCATGAGCTGCATGGTTCTGAAATAGGCCCTTGGCCTAGGGCTTTAGAAGCCGGTCGCGGGCCGCATTGAGTTGGGCCGCGAGGCCAGTCGTGCCGCCCTTATCGGGATGGGCGCGCTGCATTAGGCGGCGATGGGCCTGGCGAATATCAGCAGGGGTCGCTTCGACACCAAGACCCAGCATGTCCCTCGCCTCTTTTAGGCCCATACGGCCTTGATCACTTGCGCGCGGCTCTCGCCGCGCGGGCAAGCGCGCCGATAGGGCCAGGCCAGCCCCAAGCAGGACCAGAACCACAGCCTTGCCCCAGGCCCCGCGAATGCCGACAAAAGCCGCAATCGCGAACAGGCCAATGCTGACCGTGCTGGACAAGATCCGCGTTCCGGCACGGCGTAAAACCGGGCTTGGTCGAACAATATAGACCAGAAAGGCTAAAAACAGCGCCCCGAGGACCAGATAGCTCATTAGCGGCGCGCCCGACCCCTAGGTTCCGACAAGATCGGCAACTAGGCCTGATTCACCGGCATAATCGCCAAGGCCAAGCGCCAGCATCAAGGCCCGCAATTCCTGGCGCGCCGCTATATGTTGCAGGGACATCGGCACCGGGCGCACCTTGGCCGAAAGGTCCGCAACCGTCAGGCCAAAGGGGAAGAGCTCGCGATAAATCACCCGGTCGCGCAGGCCAGGGCCAATACTGAAGCCAACCCGGCGGCTCAGGGCCACCATCCGCTCTTCGACCCGCTTGCGGTTGCGGGCGTCGGAAGGTGATAGGCGATTGCGCAGGACTACCCAGTCCAGCGACTTACCCCGGCTCATGGCCTTGGTCTTGCGGGCCTCCCAGACGGTGAGGGAATAGATGCTGGGCTTGAGCAGTTCAAGCGTCACTGGATCGACATGCCCGAGCAGGTCAAAATCAACAAAGCTATCATTCATGGGCGTGACCACAAGATCAGCCAGGCCATGCGCCGCCCGCGATAGGCCCGTATCGCCGCCAGGCGTGTCTATAACCAGAAAATCGACCTGTTTATGCGCCTCAATAAAGGCCGGCTCGAAAGCCTTGAGTTGCACAATCGGATCGGCGGCGGCGAGGGCCAAGCTATCGTCGGTCAAACGATAATGGGTCGGTTCTGGCAAGCGGGCCTCGGCAGCCGCATTCCAAGCTTTTCGATTGGAGAAGAACCGCGCCGTGGATTCTTGACGCAAATCCAGATCCAGCAGACCAACCTTGGCCCCGCCATGCAAAAGGGCCGTAATCAGATGGATGGCAATGGTCGACTTACCTGCCCCGCCCTTTTCATTACCGATCACAATTACCCGCGCCTGAGACACTGAAAATTCCTTCGATCAGATGGCTGGGATCGCCAAAGATTCGGCCTTCTGGCCATGGTCTGGTCATACGATGGACCAGGCTGGGCGCAAAGTCAGATTAAGCGCGGCCTCTCGAGCGCGAACAATCAACTTGAATTATCGGCCATAATTTGTCCTAAGGCCGAACCCATATTGGAGATTGGCCGTGACCGACCCTGAGACCCTGCCGATTGTCCGCACTGTGCACCATTTGCGGGCCATGGTTTATGCTTGGCGCCGCGAGGGCCAAAGGGTAGCTCTTGTACCAACCATGGGGGCCTTGCATGATGGCCATCTAGGCCTGATCCGGCTGGCCAAACGCCAGGCCGACCGGGTCGTGGCCAGTGTGTTTGTAAACCCCACCCAGTTTGCCCCGCATGAAGATTTCGAAACCTATCCCCGCTCCGAGGCCAGCGACGCCGCCGCCCTGACGCAAGAGGGCTGCGACCTACTTTATGCACCCTCCGCCGATGCCATGTATGGGCCCGGCTTTGCTACCACCGTATCGGTGCAAGGTGTATCCAGTCCGCTCGATGGGCTGGCCAGGCCGCATTTTTTCGGCGGGGTCGCCACGGTTGTCGCCAAGCTTCTGATCCAATGCGCGCCTGACATGGCCATATTTGGCGAGAAGGACTATCAGCAGCTGCAGGTGATCAAGCGTATGGCCGCGGATCTTGACCTGCCCGTGCGGATCATTGGCGCGCCCACCGCCCGGGCCGAAGATGGCCTAGCCCTGTCCTCGCGCAATGCCTATTTGACCCCAGACCAACGTCAGATCGCGGGTATGCTCAACAAGATCATGGCGGCCGCGGCCGAAATGGTCGCCGAGGGCGGATGGGTTCAGACCGCTGAGACCGAAGGCCAGGCCGCCCTTCTGGCCGCAGGCTTTGAAAAGATCGATTATTTCGAATTTCGCGATAGTTTTGACTTGCGCCGCCTTGGGCCTGATCGGGCCGATGGCGTGCCGCGCCTGTTTGCCGCTGTCTGGCTTGGCAAGACCCGCCTGATCGATAATCGCGGCCTCTAGGGCCTAGTGGTGCTGGCGCGCCAACAGGATTACCAGGCCCCAAGATCTCGCAATTGCTCGGCAAGGCGCTCTGGCATGGCACCAGCCTCACCGGCGCCGGACAAATCGGCAGGCGCGTCCTTGGCCTCCAGATAGCGCCAACCTTGAAACGGACGTCGCGCCAAGGGGCAGGTCAGGATCAGCTTGCGATCAAGGTGTATGTGGCAATAATTACGTCCGCCCTCGGTCAGGGTCTCAATATCGGTAATGACCTGACGCACCGTGACCACGCCCTTGATCACCCAATAGAGCGATCCGCCCTCGGTCAGTTCCTCGGCGCGCTTGGGCGTTTGGCGGGTATGGACAATGGGCAGGCGCTTTCGGCCATGTTCCTCGTCCCACCAAGCGGTTAGGTCGTCTATGCTGGAGGCCCCGACGCAGAGCTTGATCAGATGTAGCGGCATGTGGCTGTGCCTAGCCTGACTCGCGGCCAAGATCACCTAGCCGCCACGACCTAAATCTGAGTGAGGCCCACCGCGAGCAGCGTCAAGATCATCAGTCCAAACGCAACAAAGCTCGAAATCCATAGCAAAAGCGTCTTGACCACCGCGCCAAACACGCTTGAGCCATAGGCACCGCGCAAGGTCATAAAAATATTAACCGGTACCCAGACCGTAAACACACCCATGAATGGCCCCGCAAAGCCACTCGGTAGGACCATGGCCAGGGCCAGGCCCAAAAAAAGAAAAGACAGCATATTCATCGAGACCAGCAGATGGTCATAAATGAAGATCCGGCGCTTATAGAAATACAAGACCGTCAATAGGCCGGCCATGATCGGCAGCAGCAGAATGGCCAACCTATGGCCCCAGCTAAACACGATCATGGTGTAATAATCGCTGTTTTTCAGAGCTTTTTCGACCTGGGTCTCGATCCAGTTGGTTGCTTTTTCAGATGGCCCTGATGGGCCTGCTGGGCCAAATGCGAGCTGAAAATCCTGCTTAGGAATATCAAGCCTATTCTCAGCCTTAGGGCCAGAGTCATGGGCACTCGTCGGGGGTTTCAAGCTATGGGTCTGCTTATGCACAGCGCCTTCAGCGGCAAATATCAAGAGCAGCAGCGAGACTAGAAATGTCCGTAGCGGCGGCACATGGCGGGCAATACGGCCCTCCATATAATCCTTGGTCAGTGTGCCCGGCCGAAAAAAGATCAAGGGCAGGGTGCGCCACAAGCGCCCATCGAGGTGGAACAAGCCCTCTATGGCCTCAAAGAGCAAATGCAGGATCGAGCGGTGATGATTGTCGGCGCTCTGGCCGCAGGTATGGCAATACCGCCCACCTAAGACCGTATGGCAATTGGCACAAACCGCACCGGGCTGAGCCTGCCAATGATGATGACGCCCAAACAGGCTAGACGTCCCGTCCACAGCCGCCAGTTCCAGTTCTTTCGCCATAAGCCCCCCTTGGCGTCGCGCGCTATCTCACCTCAGTCCAATGCCCAGGACGGTTTGCGTTTGGCCAAAAAGGCACGAACGCCCTCCTGGCCTTCCTCGCTGACCCTGCGGCGCGCAATGCGCCGCGCCGTTTCCTCCATCAGGGCCTTATCGATCGCCTTGCCTGCAACATCACGAACCAGACGCTTGCAGTCTGCAACCGCACCGGGCGCGGCTGCAACCATTTCTGTCGCCAAAATCTCCTGAATTGCGGTCAGGGCGGCAGCATCATGGACCACCTGCTCGATCAACCCATAACCGAGGGCCTCATGCGGGCCAAACGGCCGGCCGGTCGCAAACAGGCGCAAGGCCGCCCTTTGGCCAATCGCGGCGACCACATAGGGGCTGATCGTGGCGGGGGTCAGGCCAAGCTTGACCTCAGAGAATGAAAACCGCGAGCCCTCGACGGCAATGGCCGTATCACAGGCCGCAACCAGCCCTGCACCGCCGCCAAAGGCCGCCCCCTCGACCAGGGCCACGGTCAGGGCCGGAATATCATGCAGGGCCTTGAGCATATGGGCCAGGCCTAGGGCATCGGCGCGATTATCGTCTTCGGACCAGTCCGCCGCCGCGGCCATCCAGTCCAGATCCGCCCCCGCGCTAAACGTGCCGCCTGCGCCGCGCAAAAACACCACCCGGATATGATCGGCGCCATGCAGGGCCTCAAACGCCTCGGTCAGTTCGCCAATCGTCTGGGCATCAAACGCGTTTTTGCGCTGGGGCCGATTGATCATGACCATGGCCACGCCCGAGGGCGAGGCATCCAATATCACGCAGCGGCCAAGATCGGCCTCGCCCGGATCGGCGACAAAGGGGCTAGCAATTGGGTCTGTCATGGCCGTGGTCTTTCCTGCTCGAATTCACGCGCCCTAATGGTTAGGCGATTGCATAAAAACGCAAGATGACAAATCTTCGCTGGGCATGGCGCCTGGCCTAGCGGTATGGATTCCCTAGATGTGTAAAATCGGTTAGCCTTGATGCCGTGACAGACCAGACCCATCCCTTGACCGGGTCGGCGCTTGCGCGCCTGTTTTCAGACCCTGAAATCTCGGGCGAGGCCGTAGCCTTTTCCCTGCCGGGCGGCGCAACCTTGTATGACAGCGGCGAGGCCGCTGATCATCTTTACTTCGTCCGGGCAGGCCGGCTCGCTGCTATCCGCCACGAAGAGGGCATGGATCCGCACTTTCTTGGTATTATTCGGCCCGGTGAGCCGGTTGGTGAAATGGCCATGATTGCCGGAACCCATCATTCGGCAAAAGTCGTGGCCCTTCGCGACACCGAAATTCTCGCCCTGCCCAGGGCCGCTTTTTTCCAGGCCGCCGACCGCGACTCGCGGGTCATGGTTGAATTGGCGCGGCTGATGATCCTAAGGACGCGCCAAAGCGCCGCCAAGCTGTCCGTGGGCGATCCATCCGTATTCGGCTTTATTGGCCTAACGCGCGACCTCAAGCTGATGCCGCAGGTTCAAGCCCTTGCCCATGCCATCCGCAGACTAGGCTATACGGTCACAGTGGTTGGGGCAGAGGCCCAGACCGCAAGCCCGGAATGGTTTTCAAACACCGAACTTCGCCATGATTTCGTACTCTATGTGGCAGAGGCCAAGGCGCATGGCTGGAAGGCGGTTGTTGGCCGCCAATCTGACAGGCTGTTCTTGGTGGCCAGGGGCGAAACCGAGCCCAATCTGACCGAGCCCATTACCCTGCCCGACCCCCTCGTGACCCAAGGCCTGGTCGATCTGATCTTGATCCAACGGCCGGTCTGCGTGCGGCCAAGTGGCTCGCAAGCCTGGCTTGATGCCGTTGAGGTGGCCCGCCTGTTTCACATTCGCGATAAGGATCAGGCGCATTATGAGCGCATGGCCCGGCACCTGACTGGCATGGCCGTTGGTCTGGTCCTGTCCGGCGGCGGCGCACGGGCCTATGCCCATATTGGCGCAATCAAGGCCTTACGTGAGCATGGCACACCGATTGATTATGTCTGCGGCGCCTCGATGGGCGCAGTCATAGCCGCAGCCCTGGCCATGGACTGGCCCGATACTGAAATTGATCAGCGCATTCGCAAGGCCTTTGTCGATTCCAGCCCGCTAGACGATATTGATTTTCCTATGATTGCCATGACCCGAGGCGACAAGGTCAATGAGCGTCTGAATGAGCATTTTGACAACCAGGAAATTGCCGATCTTTGGCTGCCGTTTTTCTGTGTCTCGTCGAACCTGACGGCTGGGGCTTATCACCTGCATAATACCGGCAACCTGCGCAAGGCATTGCGCGCCTCGATCTCGCTGCCGGGCATATTGCCGCCAGTGATTTTCAATAAACAGGTCCTGGTCGATGGCGCGGTGATGAAGAACCTGCCTGCGGACGTGATGCGCAGTCTGCACAGGGGTCCCATCGTCGCGGTCGATGTCTCGCGCGCCCGCGGCCTGAGCGAGCATGATGTCGAGCGCCCAGAATCGGTTTGGCGCTGGCTATGGTCCGGCCAATGGCGACAGGGGCCGCCGATTGTCGCCCTGCTGATGCGCGCCGCCACCGTCTCGACCAGCCGCGACCTGATTGCCAGTCGCGAGGCCAGCGATGTGCTGGTCCTGCCCAATCTGTCCAATATTGATATCCGCAATTGGCAAGCCTTTGACCCGGCCGTTGCCGCCGGATACGCCGCCATGCGCGAGGCCCTCGCCAAGCTTCACCATCCGGTCACGGACCTGCGCAGGCGGCCCAGCCTTTCGGACTTTAGCCTAGCCTAGATAATCTTGGTGGAATTCTGGGCTATCCTCGGCATCGAGCGGATCCTCGTCCTCGCCGCCCATAGAGGGGTCTGGCACCTGAAATTCGCTGGGCAGGGCCATATCGAGCAGTCCCATGGCCTTCATGTCCCCGGCCCCGGGCAGGTCCCGCAAGCTGGCCAGGCCATAATGCTCTAAGAACAGGTCCGAGGTGGCATAGGTCACAGGTCGCCCAGGCGTGCGCCGCCGCCCGCGCAGGCGCACCATGCCCAGTTCCAACAAGACATCCAGCGTTCCGCGACTGGCCTGGACACCACGGATCTGTTCAATCTCGGCCCGAGTCACGGGCTGGTGATAGGCGATAATCGCCAAGGTTTCCTGGGCGGCCTTGGACAGGCGGCGCGGCTCTTCGCGCTCCTCGGTCATCAGATAGGCCAGATCTTCAGCGGTCTGAAACCGCCAGCGATCGGCAATACAGGCCAGCACCACGCCGCGCGCCGCATAGCGCTCCTTTAGGACCATCAAGGCCCGACCAATATCCGCGGCCTGGGTGTCGCTGTGCGGCAGGCGGCGGGCTAGATCACTGGCAGACAAGGGCTCTGCCGCTGCAAACAATAGGGCTTCAACACAGCGCTCAATCAGGGCCAGATCGCTCACGCCGCTACCTCGCCAAGCTCAGCCCGTCCCGCCAGCCGGGCCCTTAAATAGAGCGCGGCAAAGGCTTCATGCTGCTGGGCCTCCAGCGTGCCCTCCTTGACCAGCTCAAGCCCTGCCGACAGGGTCGAGGCCAGATAAGAGGCGCGGCTTGGGCCATCCACCGGCACCTCCTCGCCTTGGGGCACAATCGCATCCAGCGCGGTCCAGTTCGTTAGGCCTGGCAACTTGTCCCTTAGCCTTAGGCGCGCATCATCGAGCGGATAGGCCTGGGGCGGACGCAGCTGATAGGACCGGCCAGTATCCTTGCGCCTTTGATCGACATAGGCCTGGACCAGCTCATAGAGATTGCCCGTCAGGCGGCTAGAGGAGACGATCTTGACCGCCTCTGGATCGCCGCGTGTAAACACATCGCGCTTGAGCCGAGGCCGTAAGGCCAAGGCCTCAACCGCCTTGCGCATAATGTCCAGCTTGGCCAGACGAAAGGCCAGGGCCAGGGCCATTTCCTCGGCAGGCGGCTCATTGTCCAGCTTGCGCTCGGGCTTTGGCAGCATGAGGCGCGATTTCAGATAGGCCAGCCAACTGGCCATGACCAGATAATCGGCGGCCAGGGAAAACCGCACCCGGCGCACCTGATTAACAAAGGACAAATACTGTTCGGCCAGTTTCAAGACCGACAACTTCATCAGGTCAACTTTTTGCGTCCGGGCCATGGCCAACAACACATGCAGGGGACCTTCATAACCCTCAATATCGATAATCAGGGCCTCGCCGTCCTCGACAGCCTCTTCGACGGCTTGGAAATCGAGACTGGGCTGGAAGGTATCGGTCATACAGACCGCCCCGCCAGACCCCATTTTGCAAGCTGGGCTTCCGCATCGGCCACATCAAGGGCGGCGGGCTTGGCCATACAGGTCATGGCCGCCTCGGCCCTTTGGGCAGGCTTGGCCTCAAGCCAGGGCGAGGCTGCGGCCACCTGGGTCATTTCATCCATCTGGCCATTGCAGTGCAAAACCAGATCAGACCCGGCGGCCAGTGAGGCCTTGGTACGTTCGGCAAAGCTGCCGCCCAGCGCCTTCATGGACAGGTCATCGCTCATCAAAAGGCCGTCAAAGCCCATATGACCGCGAATAATGTCTTGCGTCACCTTGGCCGAGACTGTGGCGCAGGCATCCGGGTCAATGGCGCTAAACACCACATGCGCCGTCATGGCCATGGGCGCATGGGCTAGGGCAACAAAGGGGGCAAAATCGGTGCGCTCGAGTTCGGCGCGCGGCGTATGCACCACGGGCAATTCGAGATGGCTGTCGGCAAAGGCGCGGCCATGGCCGGGAATATGCTTGATAACGGGTGCCACCCCACCGGCGATCAAGCCGTCCATGGCAGCCTGGCCAAGGCTCGCGACCACGGCGGGATCTTCGCCAAATGAGCGATCACCGATGATATCGTGCGCGCCCGGATGACGCAGATCAAGGCAAGGCGCGCAGTCGGCATTAAAGCCAAGCGACAGGACCTCATGGGCCAAGAGACGATGATTGAGCCAGACCGCCTTTAGACCCGCCTCCGCATCCTTGGCATATTGCGCGCCAAACGGCTCGGCTGGGGACCTTAGTTTTGCCAAGGGCGGCCTTAGGCGTTGAACCCGCCCGCCTTCTTGATCGACAAATACCAGGGCCTGATCATCCTCAACACTCTCGCGCAGGGCGGCGATCAGGGCACGGGTCTGGTCGGCAGTCTGGATATTACGCGCAAACAGGATAAAGCCCCAAGGCCGCACCGACTGGAAAAACCGCCGCTCGGCCTCAGACAGGACTGTGCCTTCACAACCAAATATACAGGCCCGCGACGCCATCCTAGCCGCCCTTGACGATGCAGATCTTGCCCGCCGCCTTTAATTGCTCGCAAAAAGCCGTCGCCTCGCTGCGCGAGCCAAAGCCGCCGATCGAGGTGCGATAAAGGGTCGAGCCATCCTTTTCCACCGGGACAATGGTCTTGGACTTGCCAGCCATCGGCTTGGGGAAGGCCTTGGCAATATCGCTCCAACCCTTGCTGGCCAGGTCATTGGACGAATAGGCCCCAATCTGGACTAGGGCGCTGGATGTCGCCGCCACAGCCGGTTTGGCCGCCGGCTTTTTTTCAGCGATTACGGGCTTGGCCGGAGCCGGAGCCGGAGCCGGCGCGGGCTTGGCCACCGGGGCTGGCTTGGTCGCGGCGGCCATGGGCGTGGCCTTGGACTGTGGCGTGGCCATGATCGGTTGCGGCTTGACGGCAATAGTCTGGACAGGCGCAGGCTTTACCGGTTGCGGCGCCGCTTGTTGCACAGGGGCTGGTTGGGCCTGAGCGATAGGTCTGGCTTCAGGCACTTCTGGGCCTGGCGTAAAGGTTGGCATGGGCTCAGTCTCACCCGGTGCAGGCGCCTTATAGACCTGAAGCCCGACAGCGGATTCGCCGGGCTGGACCTCGGGTGGTGGTGGCCCCTTCATCTCGGTTACCGGCGTGCCGACCGGTTGCGGCGGATCACCAGGGCCGCGCACACCGCTGCGATAAAATAGGAAAAGCGCGACAATCAGCGCCAATAGGATCGCGGCGCTAAAGATCAGGGCCAGCGGCAGGGGCTGGCGCTCACCGGCCTGACGCTGTCTGCGCGCATCAAAGGTCAAGGGCTGGTCGGTCTGGGGCGTATAGGCGCCGCGATCAAAATCAGACATCGCTTGGGCTCCGAGGGCCAGTTTTGGCCGTCACAATGGGACGCAGTAGCGCCGAATCACCCAAGGATTATACCCGTTTGCTCAAGGCCTAGTTCCAAATTTCCAGCTGAAACAGCTTGCGGTGCTCTTCGATGGCAAATCGGTCGGTCATGCCTGCAATATAGTCACACACGATCCGCGCCCGGCCAGATTGATCGCGGCCTTGGGTCTTGATCAGCCATTCGCTGGGCAGGACGTCGGGCTCGGCCATAAACAGCTGGAACATATCGGCCAAGATGCGCCGCGCCTGGCTGCGGGTGCGATTGACGCGCCAGTGGCGATACATGCGCTCATGCAAGAAGGCCCGCAAAAGCGCTAGATCCTCAGCCATGTCGGGCGAAAACGCGACCAGGGCATGAGAAAGGCTGCGCACATCAAGGGCCGACTGGACACCCGACGATTGGGCCCGGCGGCTCGTCTCGGCCATGACATCATCAATCATGGCCCCGATCATGCGACGCACGGCCTCTAGGCGCACTAACCGGTCGTCCAGGTCTGGACGCTCGGCCTTGACGGCCAAGAGCAGGGGCCCGATCAGCGGCACGCTCAGCAATTCCTCAAGCTGGAACAGGCCCGCCTGCAAGCCGTCATCAACATCGTGATTATTATAGGCGATATCATCAGCCAGCGCCGCAACCTGGGCCTCAGCCGAGGCCCAGGTGCCAAGCCCCAGATCATAGGCGCGGTTATAGTCGGCAATCGCCGCCCAGCTTGGCCGGTTCAGCTTGGACACTACCGGGCCATTGTGTTTGACAATCCCCTCTAGGGTTTCCCAGGTCAGGTTCAGGCCGAGAAAATCGGGATAGCGGTGCTCCAATTCGGTGACGACGCGGAAGGTCTGGACATTGTGGTCAAAGCCGCCATAGGGCTCCATCGCCCTTTGCAACTCGTCCTCGCCGGCATGGCCAAAGGGCGGGTGACCCAGATCATGGGCCAGGGCAATGGTCTCGGCCAGATCGGCATCCAAGCCCATGGCCGTGGCAATGGCGCGGGCAACCTGGGCCACTTCCAGCGAATGGGTTAGCCGGGTGCGGAAATGATCGCCTTCATGGGCGACAAACACCTGGGTCTTTTCCTTCAGACGGCGAAAGGCGGTGGCGTGAATGATCCGGTCGCGGTCACGGGCAAAGGGCGTGCGGGTGCGGCTCTCGGCCTCTACAAAATGCCGCCCTTGCGACCGGGCAGGGTCCTCAGCATAGGGCGCACGAACCGGAGGCGTATAAATCGTCATCTAGCTTCCTAGCCAATCCATCTGAACCGTCGTCTAAGCCATTCTCAGGCCAAGTCAGGCATTTCGGCCAACGCCCATTGTTGGGCTGCCCGAACATATCATATAGAGATCATACGTCCTTTTCGCAGAGTCTGTGCCCCCATGTCGACCCTGACCCTTTCCACCTCCAGCCGCACCGGACCGGGCATTACCCTGTCTGAGCGCGCGGCCGCCCAGATCAAGGCGCTGAGTCAGGCCGAGGGGCGGGCCCTGATGCTGCGCGTCGCCGTCGATGCCGGGGGCTGTTCTGGGTTTCAGTATAATTTTGATCTGGTCGAAAACTATCAAGACGATGACCTGCGCATTGAATGTGACGGGGCTGCGGCCTTGGTCGATGTGGTGTCTCTGAACCTGCTCAAGGGCTCGGAAATCGATTATGTCGACGAGCTGGCCGCGTCTGAGTTTCGCGTTCGCAATCCCAATGCCAAATCGTCCTGCGGCTGCGGCGTTAGCTTTTCGATCTAGCCTCAAACATTGGCGAAAGGGCCATAATGCGCATCGCCACCTGGAATGTGAACTCGATCAATGCCCGGCTCGACGGCGTGCTGGACTGGTTTCGCGAGGCCTCGCCCGATGTGGCCTGTCTGCAGGAAATCAAGTGCGTCGACGAAAAGTTCCCGACCGAAGCCTTTGAATCGCTTGGCTATAATGTCGCTGTGCATGGGCAAAAAACCTATAATGGCGTCGCCCTTCTGTCCAAATATCCGATGGAGGATGTCCGAAAGGGCCTGCCCGGCGACGAGACCGATGAACAGGCCCGCTATATTGAGGCCCTGATTGTCGCGCCGCGCCCTGTGCGGGTTGGCGGGCTTTATCTGCCCAATGGCAATCCCATCGGCACCGACAAGTTCAGCTATAAGCTGGCCTGGATGGCGCGGTTAAAGGCCCATGCTCAGATGCTGCTCGCCGATGAGGAGCCCCTGGTCCTAGCCGGTGACTATAATGTTATCCCCGAGGCCAGTGATTGCTATGATCCCGCGGCCTGGGTGGGTGATGCCCTGTTCCAGCCGCAAAGCCGCGCCGCTTTTCGCGAACTGCAGTGGCTTGGCCTGACAGAGGCGCACAAGCAGGTGGTGGGAAAGACCCACGACTATACTTTCTGGGACTATCAGGCCGGGGCCTGGCCGCGCAATAATGGTATCCGCATCGACCATTTGCTGCTGTCGCCTCAGGCCGCTGATCGCTTAAAGGCGTGCACCATCCACAGCCATGTCCGCGGCCGGGAAAAGCCATCTGATCATGTGCCGGTCGAGATTGATCTAGCGCTCTAGGCCAAAAGCCGAAATTCGCCTATCTTGAGTCGTATGAGCGAAGTCATACGCATCTTGCTGATCCTTGGCATTGCCGCAGCAGCCTTGACCATGATCGGGGCGGCACTTGCCTGGTGGCGCACCGAGGACCGGCGGCTGGGCCGACTGATTGCGCGGGTGTTTGACGGGCCTGCCGATGCCCAAATCATTGGCCGTGGTCAAAACGCGGCCATAGCGATTGGCGATGAACCGCCACAAATCCTAGTCATGCAAGAGGGCGGCGCCAAGGCCCGCCTCTATCAGCTCGCGCATCTTTTGGGCGCCGAGTTGGATGTCGATGACGTGCTGGTTTCCCGCGCCTTTTTGGACGAGGCACGCATGCCGCTCGATCATGCCGCCGCCAATGCCCAGACCGTGGTGCTGAGGCTATTATTCTATGATCCCAAACATCCCGATTTTGATCTGGTGATCTGGTCTCCGCGTAGGCGTCGTAGCCAAGACCAGTCCTCGGATATTGCTATTCGCGAGGGCGCGCGCTGGGTTGCGCGAATTGATGCCCTATTGCGCCAACATGCGCGCGACGAACCGCGCCCTGCGCCGCCGCCGCCCGTCCGCCGCGGGCCGCCACCGCCCGCCCCCCTGTTCGACGATCTAGAGCCTGAACACTTGGGCGGTCAAACCGATTTGGAACAGGACCTGTTTGATGAACCCGACGCCCCAAACCGGGGCAGGCCTGATGCGTCAGACCCGCCCTGGTAAGAGACTTAAGGCCTAGAGATCGGCATAGACATGCCGCTCACCAGCAAACCCGGGATGGGTTACCGCCCCGTTCGAGGCCGGACCGACCGTCTGGGCAAATTTCCAGATCGCGCCAGAGCCATATTGGGTTTCGCGCGGCTTAAAGGCGGCGCGGCGCGTGGCCAGGGTGGCCTCATCGACCTGAAGGTCAATCGTGCCCGCTTGCGCATCAATGGCGATAATGTCGCCATCTTCAACCAGACCGATGGGGCCGCCAACAGCCGCTTCTGGACCGACATGGCCAATGCACAGGCCGCGGGTTGCGCCGCTGAACCGGCCATCGGTAATCAGCGCCACCTTGTCGCCCATGCCCTGGCCATAAATGGCCGCCGTGGTTGAGAGCATTTCGCGCATGCCTGGACCACCGCGCGGGCCTTCATAGCGAATGACCAGCACCTC
>CANGCO010000057.1 GCA_947452365.1 Caulobacteraceae bacterium | reverse complement strand
TGCTCGACATATCCAAGCCCGCTGGACGCGATGTCCTGGTTCGCTTGATCCAGACCGCTGATGTCTTCCTGACCAATGTGCGCCCCGCCGCCCTAAAGCGGGCAAGGCTGGATCATGAAAGCCTGATGGCTGATAATCCGCGCCTGATCTATTGCTCGGTCACGGGCTATGGCCTGACGGGCCCAGATGCAGATCGCCCCGGCTTTGACATGGCCGCCTATTGGGCCCGGGCGGGCGTTGGCGCCCTGACCGCGCCCAAGGGGGCAGAGCCCTTCCCGATCCGCACGGCCATGGGCGATCACGTCACTTCGCTTGCCACGGTTTCGGCCATTCTCGCTGCCGTGGTTGAGCGCCACACCACCGGCAAGGGCCGATTGGTTGAGACCTCGCTTCTGCGCACAGGCGTCTATTCGATCGGCTCGGACATGGCCATTCAGCTGCGGTTCGGCAAGCTGGCCTCGACCAAGCCGCGCGAAACCGCGATCAATCCGCTGGCCAACTTCTTCCAGACCGCCGAGGGGCGCTGGATCTGCCTCTTGCCGCGCCAGGGTAATGCCGATTGGGCACCGATTGCCAAGGCCGCTAATCGCGAGGACCTGATCGAGGATCCGCGCTTTGCCAAGGCCAAGGGTCGGCGCGAGCACGGGCCAGAACTGGTGCGCCTTTTGGATGAAGCCTTTAGCGCCATGAGCTTTGCCGATGTTTCCGTGCGGCTGGATGCCGCCGATATTGCCTGGTCGCCCATGCAGACCCCGGCCGAGGTTGCCAATGACCCCCAGGCCTTGGCGGCGGGCTGTATTGTTGACACCCCCGATGGCCGAGGCGGCAGCTTCCGCGCGCCCGGCGGCCCTGCCCGCTTTCCCGGTGCCGATGACGGCCCCAAGGGACCCGCCCCCAGCATGGGCCAGCACACGGATGAAATCCTCGAGGGTCTTGGCTATTCCGCCGATCAGATCGCTGAAATCAAGGCGGTTGGCTAAACGGGATCCGTGCCCCTAGCCTTGGCTAGGCCGTCCTTGGCCTGGGCCTTTGCCCGGGCCTCGGACAAGAGCTTGAGCATCTCGGCATTGAAGATGGCCCCGCCAAAACTGGCCTTAGTGCCAAAGCCGCCCTCAAGCCCGCCCCCCAGGCCATCGCCGAGACCCGACCCAGGGTCTGACGCGGGCGACAGATCGCCGAGGATCATTTCAATCAGGGCCCTTTGGTTGGCGCGCCGGTCTTCGCTGCGGCTTGAGACATATTGCAAATAGCCGGTCGGCTCGGTCTGGGCCGGGGTTTGTGGCAGGGCTTGCGGGCCAGAGCGGGTCAGGTTGGCATAGACCTCAGCCACGCTATTGGCGCGGCCCTGGCTGTAAAAGATCGAGCGATTGGCGCTAGCAGCGTCCGGGAACAGGCTGGCCGCCGAGGCCCCCGGTTGCGAGCGCGCCGCCTCGATCAGGCGGGCCGACCCCTGTGGCCCGAGAAAATGGGCGATATAAAGCTCGCCTCCCGTCGGTTCACGTCCAACCCGTGCGCGCAAATAGTCGGCATGATCGGCGGTCAATTCCCCCGCCATCAGGGCCGAGGCCTGGGGATCAAGCTTGAGATTCATCACCGCGCGTCGGGCACCGGCATTATCAACCCGGTAGCGCCCGTCAGAGCCCTTTTCAATCAGGTCGGCAAAACCGCCATAACCGTGCTTGGCCCCATACTGTTTTAGGGTTGCCATCCAGGTCTGGTCGACAAATTGAAACAAGCCCGCCGCCGACGAGGTGGCCGCCCGCGCCAAGGGATTATTGGCGCTTTCACGGGTCGCGGTCTTGACCAGATAGCCAAAATCCACCCCGGTCGCTGCCGATGCGCGCTGCAGGGCCGAGGTGACCACACCCTTGACTGAGTCGATTTTCATCGACCAAGGGTGCGAAATTATGGTTAAGCCAAGCTTAATAGCTCTTGGGCAAATGCAGCACACGCTCGGCGATATAGTTTAAGATCATTTCGCGGCTGATGGGGGCGATCCGGGCAATCATGGCCTCGCGCATATAACGCTCGACATCATATTCCTTAGCATAGCCCATGCCGCCATGGGTCAGGACCGCGGTCTCGCAGGCGCTATAGCCTGCTTCTGCGCCCAGATATTTGGCAGCATTGGCTTCAGCCCCGCACTCAAGGCCGCGATCATAAAGGGCAGCGGCCTTAAAGGCTAAGAGGTCGGCCGCCTCAAGCTCGGCCCAGGCCTTGGCCAGCGGGTGCTGGATGCCCTG
Organism: Caulobacteraceae bacterium; assembly: GCA_947452365.1. Lineage (GTDB taxonomy): Bacteria > Pseudomonadota > Alphaproteobacteria > Caulobacterales > Caulobacteraceae > CAISGS01. The sequence goes on along the minus strand of CANGCO010000057.1, from coordinate 13,951 downwards.
ATTCTGGCCAATCGGACGGCCAAACACCACCCGCTCCTTGGCATAGGCCACAGCCTTGTTCAGGGCCGCGCGGCCAAGACCGACCGCCTCGACGGCAAACAAGACCCGCTCTGGGTTCAGGCCATGCAGCAAATACTGAAAGCCCTTGCCCTCTTCGCCAACCAGATCGTCCTTAGAGACCTCCAACCCGTCAATAAACAGGGTGTTACACTCCACCGCCTTGCGGCCCATTTTTGGGATCGGATTGGCCTCGATCTTGGCGCGATCAAGGTCGGTATAAAAGAGGCTAAGGCCTTGGGTGGGTTTGGCGCACTGATCCTTGGGCGTGGTGCGGGCAATGATCAGGATCTTGTTGGCGCGCTGGGCGCTGGTGGTCCAGATCTTGCGGCCATTGATCATATAGCCGTCATTGGTGCGCTCGGCCTTGGTCTCAAGGCTGGAGGTATCCAGGCCAGAATTGGGCTCGGTCACGGCAAAACACATCTTGTCCTCGCCCGAGATCAGGCGCGGCAAATGGTGCTGGCGCTGGGCATCGGTGCCAAACTTGACCAGGGGCATGGGGCCAAAAATATTCAGATGAATGGCTGAGGCACCGGAAAAGCCAGCCCCAGACTGGGCCACGGTCTGCATGACGATCGAGGCCTCGGTCAGGCCAAGCCCCGCGCCGCCGACCGATTCTGGCATGGCCACACCCAGCCAGCCACCAGCGGCCATATCGGCAACAAAGCCTTCGGGAAAGGTGCCGGTCTCATCGGTCTTGCGCCAATATTCGTCGCCATAATTGGCACAGATCCGGGCAACGCCCTCACGAATAGCGTCTTGTTCTTCCGTTAGCCAAAACCCCGACATACGCAAACCTTCCTCAAAATGGCCCTAACCCTGGGCGGTATCAAACCTTTGCGGGTTCAAGAGCGCAGCCCAGGACGATGGATCTTCAGACTGGACATATGCCGCAACCTGCGCCGCGACAAGCGGGGCTAGCAGCCAACCATTGCGCCGCATACCGCAGGCCAAGATCACGCCCGGGGCCTGGCTTGGCCCAACTAGCGGCAGGCCATCGGGGCTGGCGGCGCGCACGCCGGCCTTGGCCATAGGCGAAACGGCCGTTAGCGCGGGAAAAAGATCGCGGCCAAGCGCGGTTAGCCGCTCAGCAATCTCAATATCCAGCTCAGTATCGTCCAGTCCCGCCTCCATGGTCGCGCCGACCGCAAGCCCGCGCGCTGTGGGGGTGGCATAGCCACGGCTTGTGCGCAGGGTTGGGCCTGTTGATGGCCCAAGCTCATCAAAATGCACCAACTGGCCCTTGATCGGCGATAGATGCGCCAGCTCTGGTGCCTGACTGGCCAAGGCACGGGGCAGGCCAGCAGCGACGACCAGATAATCCGCCGCCATCACCTGCCCATCGGCCAATACCGCCTGGCCCTCGCCATACTGAACCATCCGTCCCTGATGGTAATGCACCCCAAACCTTGCGCCCGCCGCCTGCAAGCCTGCCAAGGTGGCCCAGGGGTCAAGCCGTCCATCTTGCGGCGCAAGGAGAGCGTCGGACGCGGGTAAGCAAAGGCCCGGCGCCAGGGCCTGGGCCGCCTTGGCCGTGATCAGGCGATAATCGGCCCCCAGGGCGTCAAACCGCTCCGCCATAATCTCGGCATCGGCGCCAAGCCACACCGCGCCAGATGGCGGGGCATCCCTCTTCGCCAAGCCAAGCTCAGCCAGAAGCGGGGCCCAGCGCCTCATGCTCTCTAGATAAAGCTCGAAAATGGCCCGGCTGGCGCCATCCATCACCGCCTCAAACGCCGGTGCCAGCATGCCCGCGGCCATGCCAGAGGTATTGTGGCCAAGCGGCGTTGGATCAATCACGGTGACGGCGTGACCCTTGGCCGCCAGCACGACCGCACAGGCCGCGCCAATGGCCCCGCCCCCGGCAATGATAATCGTCTTTTGGCCTAGCCGCGTCATGGGCCGCAAGCCAACCCTTCACAGCCCCTAGGTCAAGGCCTGATGGCCAATTTGGCGAAATTATCCGTCAGGCGGCCTGAGCGAGTGGGCCCGGCAGCACAGAATCCAGACCGATAATCGTCACCATGCGCCCGTCAATGCTCAGCACGCCCTTGAGGAAATTGCGCGCGGCTTCGGACCCGAGTTCAGGCGGCATCTGAATCTCTTCGGGATTAATGGTCAGGGTCTCGCAGACTGCATCAACCAATAGCCCGACCAATTGGCCTGACACCATGGCGACAATGATCACATGGCGCTGGGTCGGGAGGGTCTGGCCAAGTCCCAGGCGGCGGCAAAGATCCACCACCGGCATGACCGTGCCACGCAGATTAATCACCCCATGCACATAATCGGGCGCATAGGGCATGGGCGTGGTCTCGGTCCAGCCGCGAATTTCCCGCACCACGCCAATATCGAGGCAAAATTCCTGCATCCCGATCATAAAGGAAATCAGCTCCCGCGCCGAAGTTTGCGCACCCGCCACCGCCTCGACCATAAACCCCTCCCGACAAACCGCCCGACTGTTCTGGTTCAGATAATGAATACTATCAGTTATGAGGCGGTTAATGCGCCCCTGGGGCGATCGGACGAAGGTTCAATGTCTTTAGCTTATCGGACAGGGTATTGGACCCTTGCGCCGGACATTGGCTAGGCGATGAGATTGTCGCCAAGGGCAAATCCCGAGGGTCGATCAAGACCACCGCGATCGGGGCCTTGGGGTCCTTCTGGAACTGACCTGTGACTGAATTAAAGACCTCATCATCTCGGTCTTTTACGGTTGGCCCCTTGGTCAACCAGCCCTTTGGTGCCTTGGCCTGGGCGAGCAGGTTTTGAGCCTCCTGATAGCGCGCCTTATACCAGACTAGATAGTCCGCTGACTTGGCATCAAACCCGAGCGCCTTCAAATCGCTCCACCAAGGCAAGAATTTGCGAAGCTCTGCCCTTTTCCGTTCCGGCGGCGTCAAAAAGCCGGAAAGACCAAACGCAAGAACCCCATCACAATCAACGGACAGAGACTGGCCAGAAAGCATCAAGAACCGGGCACAGCCTTGGATGCAGCTATGCTCAATGCGAACTGCCACCTTGCGCGCGACCACATCCCTCGCGATCCGCAAGGCGACAAACTCATTGCCAGACACCCGGTTCAAGACCAGCACCCGATAGCCTTGATCCGCCTGTTTTTGGTACGCGTCATAGGATGATCGATCTAGCTCGCCTGAAACCAGCACCGTGTCCGGACTTGGACGAGACCAGATGGCCGGTTCGGCCAGAGCGTGGCCAAGGCTTGCACCCCAAAGGCAAAACAACAGGATTGCCAAGCGTATGGACATCATCTTAAGGGCCGACATGCCAAACATAGTCCCGTAAGGTGGCCGGATTCTTCGCCGAGCGCCCAATCCGCGCCCTTAAGGCCTCATCATCAACTGGAGCGCAATAGGTCAAGTTTTTCAGTCCAAAGGCCCTCAGCTGCGCCTCTGATGGCACCCAAACGCCATTTTGACTGATAGTCTGGGTTGCCTCTCCAGTGTCTGGGTCAAATTCTAACTGGTAGAAATTTTTGAGGAACTTGGAATTTCTATAGAATAGTAAATTTATATCTATTCCCCTAGCTTTGAACAGGTTTCGTGTTTCCTGTTCTGATGTTTTATACCATTGATCTAACGATTGACTTTTATATTTACGATTTAAATTTCCTAGAAAAGACAACCCATACCCACGCAACACGGGGTGTCTACGCAATATGGTTCCGTGAAACCCGATAATTGAATCACAGTCAACCGACAGGGATCGCCCGAGAACGGCAAGATAGTTTGCGCAAGCAGATAAGCACTTTTCAGAGACGATAATGTCAGCATCCTTGTAACGCGGGTCTTGAGCAATTCGCATGGCAGCAAATTCCATGCCGCCTGGACTATTCAAAACTATACTCTTAAAGCCCCCTTCGGCTACCACCTGAAAGTTCAAAAGGGAATCTGGTTCAATATAACCATCTAGCCGAATTTGGTCGGCGCTCGTACGCGACCAACCAAATTCTACGCCCTCTGCAACGGCCAGGCATGGAGCGGAGCAAATCAGGACCCAAACAAGGCCAAAGAACCCCGCTCGATGCATGTCATCTAGACCAATTTATAACACAATCTCTAAGATGGCTTTGAGCCGCCACCGCCACCTCCACTTGAAATTGTACCATGGCATTCCTGTGGTCCACCGATCTCGCCTTTACATCCAATGTCCTAAGCACATGCGGTCAGTCCAAGCAAACACACACTAACGACTGACACTGCAGCTTTACGCAAGATTACCATGATCAACCTCCAAAAACTACTTCAAAGGGACAATCTATAAAAATAGTCCCCCGGTTGTGAGTCAAGGCGTAATTTTTATTGCCGCGCTTCAAGCGAACAGCATCATAAACTAACACTTTTTCAATAGGTTAGAGAAAATCCCTAGCCGCACCCGTCCCCAACCACATCAAACCTTGGCCCCTCAACGCGATAGACGGCATAGGAGCGACCGCCTCTGGCAAGGTTTGGGCCGGGGGTGATTTTGGTGAAACAGGCGGCTAGGGCCTTGGGGTCCATGCGGCGCGACAGGTCAATGATTAGGCCTGGTCGGGTCATGTTTAGGTCAGGCGGCACCGGCCAATTGGCATAGCGATCGCGTTCGTCAATCTGGATCATCGGAGCCTTGATCGCTGGCTGATTGGAAAGCTGAGCCAGCGAGACATAGCTGACCGTTCCGACCCAGGCGGCACCCTGGACCTTGCGCTCGGCCTCTAGGGCTGAGGCAAGCTGCGGCCAGCCGCGCACGGCCTGGGTCGGGTCGCGCTTGAGCGGCAAGAGGCCCGGCGGCGCAACCGCTAGGCTCAAGGCCGCGGCCCCAAGCCCAAGGCCTAGCCATGGCACAAGGGCGCGCAATGCCCGGCCCCAGCGGCCAAGCCCAAGCCCAGAGGCCATCACGGCGGCGGCTAGCGCCAGTCCTGGATAGAGCGGCATGGGCCAATGGCCCTGGACCCGGTCATGCAGGGCATGGATGATCAGATAGGCGGCAAATGGCAGGCTGGTCAGCCAGATCAAGGACAGGTCCAGCCCCTGGACACGCCCCTGCGACCTTGGCCGCGCCAAGGCACCGCGCAGCAAAAACCCTGTGATCAGGGGATTGAGCAGCAAGGCCTGGGTGATCAGCAGCTCGACAACAAATCTTGGCGAGAAGGCAGTGGCCTCAACCCGGCCAAATTGCTTGGTAAAGGTCAGCCATCCATGCTGGGCGTTCCAATAGACATTGATGGCGAACACCAGGCCCGCAATCAGGCCCGCCAGCCAGGGCCAGGGCGTGGCCAAGACCTTGCGCCGCTCAGCAGAGGCCACCACCCACAAGAATATGCCAGGGGCCAAGAATAGGGACGAGTATTTAGACAAGGTCGCCAGACCGGCCACAAGGCCAGCCAAGGCCCACCACAGACCCGGCCGCTTAAGATCACCTTGCGCCCGCACCAGACACCAAAGGCAAAGCGTCCAGAACAGGCTGGCCCCGACATCGGGCACAGCCAAAAGGCCGCCCGCCGCAACGATCAAGGTCGCGTTAAACCAGACCATGGCGGTCAAGGCGGTCTTGCGACCTGCACCCAGTCGAAGCGCCAGATCATGCACGACCAGGCTGGTCAGGCTCGTCGCCAGCACAGCGCCAAGCCTTGTGCCAAGGGCGGTATCGCCCAATAGGGCCTTGCCCAGAGCGATCAGCCAGGCGACCATGGGCGGATGGTCATAATAGCCAATGTCCAGATGCTGGGCCCAAAGCCGATAATAGGCCTCGTCATCGGTCAGGGGTAAGGTCGCCGCAAACACAAGCCGCGCCAGGGTGATCAGGCCTAGAAATAGCCAGACCTGGCCGAGGCGGGTTTTTCGATCAAGGGCGGCGCTGGGCATGGGCCTACCAGACCGTGATCGTGCTGATCACATAGTTCCAGATCGCCCCAACGGCAGCCCCAGCGGTGCCCGCCGCAATCCAGCCCGGCACATAGGTGCGCACAAGGTCTGCAACCGCGAAATTAGCCGCCAGCCCGACACTGCAGACCAGGCAAAACTGCAAATAGCCGCTCATGAGCCGCCAGCCCTTATGCCGCCGGTCGCGATAGGTCAGGGCATTATTGATAAAATAGTTCGAGGTCATGGCCACCAGGGCGGCAAGGATCTGGGCCTGTTCAAAACTGTTATGGCCGCCAAGCTTGAGCAGGTTGAGCACGCTCAAATGCACCAATATGCCGCTGGCCCCGACCAGGCCGAACAAGACGGTGCGCACGGACAGAAGGTCATTGGTCAGCTTGCCGAGCACCAGACCAGCATATTCGACCACCACCCGGCTATCGAGCTTGCTTTCCCCCACTTCGCGCTCGCGAAACGCATAGGACAGTTCCAGAATGCGCGGCGGCGTGGCTTGCGAGGCAATGATGTCAAACAAGACCTTGAAGCCATCGGTCGACAGCTTTTGCGCCACCTGCTCGATCAAGGTGCGGCGGATCATGAAAAATCCGCTGACGGGGTCACTTACCTCGGCGCGCAGGGCCTTGCGGCCCAGCCAGGCGGCGGCGCGACTACCCATTTGGCGAATGGCCGAGAGGCCCTTGTCCAGACCATCGGCCTGCAAGAACCGTGACCCAATCACCAGATCAGCCCGGTCGGCGCGCAGGGCGGCGAACATGGCGGGCAAAAGCGTCTCGTCATGCTGCATATCGCCATCGATCACGGCGACAAACGGGGCGGCGCTGGCCATGGCCCCCTCGATCACAGCCCCGGCCAGACCGCGCCGTCCAACCCGGTGCAGGCACTGGACCCGGCTATCGGTAGCGGCAATCGACTTGACCGCCGCAGCCGTCCCATCAGGACTATCGTCGTCAACAAAAATCACCTGCCAGGCAATGCCTTGCAAGGCCACTTCAAGCGCTGCAATCAGCCGCTCGACATTGCCCCGCTCATTAAAGGTCGGCACGACGATGGACAGGTCAAGACCCGCCTTGGCCTTGGGCATTTGCGTATGCGGCATTGGATCAGGGCTCAAGGCCATTATGCCACCGTGTTTTCGGCCAGGAACTGGTCACGCAGTTCGCGCTTTAGCACTTTTCCGATCGCGCTGCGGGGCAGGACATCGATCAGGTTCAGGGCCGCCAGCCTTTGGGTCTTGCCAAGCCGCTCATTGGCCCAGTCCTTGATCTGATCAGCCGTGCTGCTGGCCCCGGCCTTAAGGGTGACAAACCCCACGGGGGTCTCGCCCCACCGGTCCGAAGGCGCGCCAACCACCGCCACCTCGGCGACATCAGGATGACCGACCACCACAGCTTCCAGATCGCTGGGATAGATATTAAATCCGCCAGAAATGATCATGTCCTTCTTGCGGTCCATCAGGGTCATAAAGCCCTCGGCATCAAAGCGGCCGACATCGCCTGTGCGGATAAACCGTAGGCCCTCGGGGCTATACCATTCGGCATCCGAGGTCTTGGCCGGCTGGTTGTGATAGCCATTCATCATGGCCGGGGAGCGGCCAACAATCTCGCCAACCTCGCCATGCGGCAATTCCTTGCCCGCCTCATCGATCAGGCGAATATCATGGCCCGGCGCTGGCTGGCCAACCGTGTGCAGCTTGTCTGGATGCTCATGCGCCAAAAGCATGCAGGTGCCGCCGCCCTCGGTCATGCCAAAATACTCCACCAGGCCGCCCGGCCAGCGGCGCAGAATATCGGCCTTGAGCGTCCCGGCAAATGGCGCACTGGTGCAAAACTTCATCTGGAAGCTGGATAGGTCATAATCATCAAAACTGGGCAGTTCGAGAATGCGGCGATACTGGACCGGCACCAGCATGGCATGGGTCACCTTGTGCGCCTCAGCCAGCTTCAAAAAGCCAAGCGCGTCAAACTTGTCCATGAGCACCGCCGTGCCGCCAAGGGCAATGGTCGGAAAAAAGCTGACCAGGGTGGTGTTGGAATAGAGCGGGGTGGACAGAAGCGTCACCGTGCCTGGCCCATAGCCAAACCCGCCGCCGCGGCCCGTATGGGACCAGCGCATGCCGTGGGACTGGACAATGCCCTTGGGCGCACCGGTCGTGCCGGACGAATAGATGATATTGAACGGATCTTCGGGCGCGATTGCGACTGGCGCTGGGACACTGCCGGCCGGGGCAAGCCAGGCCTCCAGGGTTTGGCCAAAATCGGAGCCATCCAGCGTGGTGACCGGCATGGTCAGGGTCTGGCCAGCCAGGGCCTTGGCGACGCTAGTATCCAGGAAGAACCGCTTGGCATCGCAATCGGCCAGCATGGTGATCAGGCTTTCCGGCGTCGAGGATGGGGCGAGCGGCGCCACAGCTATCCCGGCCCTAAGCCCCGCCAAAAACACCGCCGCATAGGCAATCGATGATCCTGCACAGATCGAGATGGATTGGCCCTTGGTCACGCCATCGCGCTGGAAACTGGCGGCGATCTGGTCCATCAGCGCATCAAGCTGACCATAGGTCAGGACCGCCTCATCCTTGACCAAGGCCGCCTGATCTGGCCGCGCCTGGGCATTAAAGCGGATCAGGTCTGGCACGGTGCCAAACTCTTGCTCGAGCAAGGCGGCGTGGGAATGGACCGGGTCAGACATGGGCTTGGTTTCCTGATAGGGCCTTAAGGCGCATTTGTGCCTTGGCTACGCTGCCAAGCGCCCAAGCTCAAGTCTGATCATGCTTGACGCGGGGCGGGTTGCGGTTCCATGACCGAGGCCATAAAGGCAAATGCCTATCGGAGCGCCCCATGTCAGACCCAGCCGCCCTGCCCCCGCACCGCCTTGATGAGGCCGCCTCTGAGCAAATCCGCCAGGCGGTTCGCAGCCTTTGCGCCCGGTTCCCCGGCGAATACTGGCGCGCCCTGGACCGTGAGCGGGCCTATCCGACCGCCTTTGTTGAGGCCATGACCGAGGCCGGGCACCTGGGCGTCCTGATCCCAGAGGCTTTTGGCGGCAGCGGGCTTGGCCTAACCACGGCGGCCATGATCCTGGAAGAAGTCCATGCCTGCGGTGCCAATGCCGCCGCACTGCATGCGCAAATGTACACCATGGGCACGGTTTTGCGGCATGGTAGCGCTGAGCAAAAGACCCAGTGGTTACCCAAGATCGCCAGTGGCGAGGTGCGCCTTCAGGCCTTTGGCGTGACCGAGCCGACGGCTGGGACCGATACGACCAGTATCCGCACCACAGCCACCCGCAAGGGCGATGTCTATGTGATCAATGGCCAAAAGGTCTGGACCAGCCGCGCCGAGCATTCTGACCTCATGGTCCTACTGGCCCGCACCAGCCCCAAGACCGAGGGCCAGAAAAAGGCCGATGGCATGTCGGTGTTTTTGCTCGATATGCGGCTGGCGCTGGGCAAGGGCCTGACCATTAAGCCGATCCGCACCATGCTCAACCACGCCACCACCGAGATCTTTTTCGATAATCTGGAAATCCCGGCCGATTGCCTGATTGGCGAAGAGGGCAAGGGGTTTCGCTATATTCTCGATGGCATGAATGCCGAGCGCATCCTTATCGCGTCGGAATGCATTGGCGATGGCCGCTGGTTTGTCGACAAGGCCACCGCCTATGCCAAGGACCGAGTGGTGTTTGGCCGTCCGATTGGCCAGAACCAAGGCGTTGCCTTCCCCATAGCCCGCGCCCATGCGCAAGGGCGCGCCGCCAAGCTGATGACCTATCACGCCGCCGAGCTTTATGACGCGGGCAAGCCCTGCGCCGAAGAGGCCAATACGGCCAAGCTTTTGGCGTCAGAAGCCTCATGGCAAGCAGCCGATACGTGTTTGCAAACCTTTGGCGGCTTTGGCTTTGCCGAGGAATATGATGTCGAGCGCAAGTTCCGCGAAACCCGCCTCTATCAGGTCGCCCCGATCTCAACCAATCTGATCCTGGCCTACTTAAGCGAACACGTTCTGGGCCTGCCGCGGTCCTATTGATGGACTTTGGCCTCCGGCAGTGTATACACATGTACATCCGGAGGGTCTGATATGCGCAGCACCGATAGCCGCACCTTTAAGAGTGGCAATAGCGAGGCTATTCGCCTGCCCAAGGCCGTGGGCTTTGGGCTTGATGTCGAACTGACCCTGGTTCGGTCTGGCGATGTCCTGACCATTTATCCAAAGCGGGCGTCCGTGAGCGATCTGGTCAGCCAACTAGCCAGAATGCCAAGGCCTAGCCAGGTCGAGGTGCGCGACACAGACGATCTTGCCGAGCGTCCAGGGCTCTAGGCAGTATGAGCTATCTGCTCGACACCAATGTCCTGATCCATTTGCGCGATGGCGAGCCAGAGGTTTCGCGCAAGGTCGCAGCCCTGGATGGCGCGATCTTGATCTCGATCATTAGCCAGATTGAGCTGGAAGGCGGGGTCTATCGCGACCCCAGCGAAACCCACATCCGTCGGCCAAGGCTGGATGCCATACTCGCAAGCCTACCCATTTTAGATTTTGATGCCGCGGCGGCCCTAGCCTATCGTCAAATCTTGGCGGCCAGCGGCTATTCGCGCCGCAAAATGCTAGACCGCATGATCGCCGCCCAGGCCTTGGTGCATCAAGCCACCTTGGTCACCTTGAACCCTGGCGACTTTATCGACATATCCGGCCTGGTCGTGCTGGACTGGTGAAACGCACCTAAGGATCAGTCCCCGTGTACCAACCCCCTCACTTTGTCGAAGATCGGTTAGAGGTTCTGCACGCGCTGATTATCGCAAACCCGCTTGGCCTCTTGATCAGCCAGGGCAGCCACGGCCTTAGCGCTGATCCGGTTCCGTTTGTGCTTGATCCTGAACGGGGGCCCTTGGGCACCCTGCGCGCGCATATTGCTCGGGCCAATTCGCTTTGGCAGGTCCAAGACCCTGAGACTGAGGTGCTGATCGTGTTTCAGGGGCCGCAGCACTATGTTTCGCCCGGCTGGTATCCCAGCAAACAAGAAACTGGCAAGGTCGTGCCGACCTGGAACTATGTCACGGTCCATGCCTATGGCCGACTGACCGTGATTGAGGATGCGACCCGGCTGAAGGCCCAGATCGAGGCCCTGACCCAGAAGCAAGAGCAGGATCAGGCCCAGCCCTGGTCGGTGGACGATGCGCCAGACGCCTATATTGCCGCCCAGATGCGGGCCATTATCGGGCTGGAAATCCGCATTGATCGGATGATTGGCAAGGTCAAGGTCAGTCAAAATAGGGCAGACGCCGATCGGCGCGGGGTGGCCCAAGGCCTAGACGCCACGGATACAGATGCCGCTCAAGCCATGGCCAAATGGGTGCGCCAGTATGGGCAGGTCTAGGGCTGGGATTTGAGGTTCTGTTCCATCTGACCTTGGCCAAGATGGTACCGCCTCTCAGGCTTGAACTGAGGACCTCCGGTTCCACAAACCGGCGCTCTAACCAACTGAGCTAAGGCGGCTCGCATTGCGAGAGAGCGCTATTTAGTCGGCATGCGGTTTGGGATCAAGCCGCAGTTTCAACCAATACCGTAATTGCTGCGCGAGGCTTGCCCAAAGCCCAGCGACACCGCATCCTGCGGGCTGACCTATTGGGGGAAAATCACCATGACCGACATCACCACCCGCCAGATCGCCGCCAATGGCCTGAACTTTACGATTGATGAGTGCGGCAGCGGCGATGCGGTCGCCTTGTGCCTACATGGCTTTCCCGAAAGCCGGTTTAGCTGGCGCGCCCAATTGCCGGTGTTGGCGGGTCTTGGCTGGCGCGCCGTGGCGCCCGATCTGCGCGGCTATGGCGATAGCAGTCGGCCCAAGGGCAAGAAAAACTATGAGATCAGCCATTTGCTGGCCGATGTTGCAGCCCTGTTCGATGCGCTTGGGGCCAAGCGCCGGCTCTTGATCGCCCATGACTGGGGCGCGATCATTGCCTGGTGCTTTGCCAATGACCGGATGCGCGATCTAGACGGGCTGATCATTATGAATGTGCCACACCCAGGCGTGTTTTTGGACGTGCTAAAACGCAGTCCTGAGCAACGCAAAAAGAGCTGGTATGCCCTGTTCTTCCAACTGCCTTGGTTGCCAGAAGCCCTATTGAGCGCCAATGGCGCCAAGGCGATCGGCCAGGCGTTTCTTGGCATGGCGATCGACAAGTCTAGGTTTCCGCAAAGCGTGCTGGATCATTATCAGCAAAATGCGCTCAAGCCGGGGGCCATGACTGCCATGATCAATTATTACCGGGCCAATACAAAGACCTTGGCGGCCTATGACCGCAACCATGCCCGCAAGATTGAGGTGCCAACCCTGATGGTCTGGGGCGAGGAGGATGCCGCCCTTAGCCTCGAACTGACCGAGGGCTATGGCCCCTATGTCGCTGATCTGACGCTAAACCGCCTGCCCCAGGTCTCGCATTGGGTACAACAAGAGGCGCCCGAAGCCGTTAATGGCCACCTGGCCGACTGGATGCAGGCCAAGGGGCTTGTCCGGTCAAACTGAGGCCTTAGTGCCCATCCAGCCGCGCTGGGTCAGATAGGCTTGCAGCGCAGAAATGCGGGTTTCATCGGATGGGTGGGTCGATAGCCACTGCGGCGGCTTGGACTTGCCGGGGTTGGATGCCATGTTTTGCCAAAGCTTGAGGGCCTGGACCGGCTCAAAGCCGGCAGCATGCATGTAATCGACCCCGATTCGGTCGGCCTCAAGCTCGTGCTGGCGCGAAAACGGCATCAAGACGCCGAACTGGACGCCAAGACCAAGCGCACCAACCAGTTCTTTTTGGTGGCCAAGATCGGTCTGGGCCATGGCCAGATTAGCCGCCGCCATGCCCAGTTGGGCGGCCATGCCTTGTGAATAGCGCTCTGCGGCATGTTGCGCCGTCACATGGGCCGCCTCGTGGCCGAGCACGGCCGCAAGCTGGTCGTCATTCTCTATCGCCTTAAACAGGCCCGTATTAACGCCGACCTTATTGCCAGGAAGCACAAAGGCATTGGCCTCCTTATTCTCAAACACGGCATATTCCCAGGCCTGGTTGCCTCGTCCAGCCGCAGTAACAATCTCATGCCCGACGCGGCGCACACGGCGGTTTAGAACCGGGTCATCGGAACGCTGTTCGGTTTTGAGTGTCTCGGTCCAGGCGCTGATTGACAATTGGATAAGATCGGCCTCGCTGACCATTAAGAGTTGATCGCGGCCAAGCGCACTATTATAGGAACACCCCGCTGTGAAGGCGACGACCGTGCCCGCTGCAAGGCCGCGCACCAGATCGCGCCGCGACAGGCTGACGCGAGGGATACGGCCCGATGATGGCTGTGTTTGATCCGCGTGATCTGCCAGACACATGAACGCCTCCGTAAGCAAGACAGTCAAACCCGCCCTACCGATAATACATCGTGCCGGGTTTCGCAAAGCCCCTGGCCAAAAGCAAAAACGCCCCAAGGCCGGAGCCTTGGGGCGCATCTGTTTGGTTTGATCCGACAGGACCTATCGCGGCAACTGCCAGCGAATGCGGGTCTGCCAGGTCGCTTCGACCGGTTCGCCATTGACCGTCTGGGGTTTCATCTTCCAGAGGCTAACAACCTTTTTGGTCGCTTCTCCAAAACCGAAATCCGCAGGTTCCTCGGACAGCACCTGGCAATTTACCAGGGCACCCTTTGTGGTCACAACGCACTTCACCGTCGCGGCACCCTCTTTTTCCAGGCGCTGAGCGCGTTCTGGATAGAAGCGGGCATAGTCGTCACCGTTTGGCTTACGCGTCCAGGTCGGGTTCGACACCACGGGGGGTGCGGATACGACTGGCGGCGCCGTGTATTCCCGACGATCTTCCTTCTTCACCGGCGGAATTTCCAACGGTGGAGGCGGAGTCACGTCCGGTGGCGGGGCCACGGGCGGACGCGGCTGGATCTTCGGCGGCGGCGGAGGCTTGTCCGACGGCGGCGGAGGTGGCGGCGGCGGTGGCGGAGGTGGCTTATAAATATCCACCTTGGTTGCCT
>CANGCO010000056.1 GCA_947452365.1 Caulobacteraceae bacterium | reverse complement strand
GAAACCCTGGTGGAAGCCGGTTATGCGCCGGAAATGGCCTATTTTGAGTGCCTGCACGAGGTCAAGCTGATCGTCGACCTGATCTATGAAGGCGGCATCGCCAATATGAGCTATTCGATCAGCAATACGGCTGAATACGGTGCCTATGTCTCTGGGCCCCGCGTGGTCACGTCCGACACCAAGGCCGAAATGAAGCGCATCCTGACCGATATTCAAGAAGGCCGCTTTGTGCGCGACTTCATGCTGGAAAATCAGGCCGGTCAGCCCAGCCTGAAGGCTATTCGTAACCGCGCTGCCGAGCACGAGATTGAAGAAGTCGGTGGCCGCCTACGCGCCATGATGCCTTGGATCGGCAAGAACAAGCTGGTCGACAAGGCCAAGAACTAAACCTTTAGCAATAGGGGCCGGGGCGTGAAGCGGATTGAACGGCTTTATCTCTCCGGCCCTGAAATATGGTATCCGGACGCCGAGGCCTTTGCGGTCGAACGCAAGGGTCTTTGCCGGGCGGCGGGGTTTGAGGCGGTCACGGGCCTGGATGGGGCCATGATCGAGACCCTCAATACCGAGGCCATGGCCCGCGAGGCCTATGCCTCAAGAACTGGCCAGATGCGTCTAGCTGATGCGGGTATTTTCAATCTGACCCCTTGGCGCGGTCCATCCTGTGATGCGGCAACCGCGTTTGAGGCTGGCTTTATGGCCGCCCTTGCCAAGCCGATTTTCGGCTATCTCAATGTCGCGACCGAAGACGAGGCCGATTATCTTGGCCGGATCGATATCCATATGGGCGCGCATCAGGACGAGGCCGAGGTCTGGCGCGATGAGGATGCTTGCCGGATTGAAGACTTTGAACTGCCCGAAAGCCTGATGCTCTGGGCCGAGGCGCGCCGCCTGTTTGTCATTGTCACGCCCGATGTTCTAGGCGATCTGACGGGCCTGGAGATGTGTTTAGAGGCCTTAAGTCTTTATCAGGACTAGCAAGGCCCCCTCCCCGCCTGAGCGGCGAGAAGGGGATACGTTTTACTAGTACAATGTACCCATAGCTGAGGCATTATAGTCCAACAGCTCAGCCTCGCGGCCATCGCGGACCTTTTGCACCCAATAGGGATCGACCAGCAGGGCGCGGCCAACCCCGACCAGATCAAATTCTTCGGCCTCAAGCCGCTTGATCAGGCCTTCAATCGAGGCGGGCTTGGAGGCTTCACCGCCCATGCCCGCAACAAATTCACCCGACAGACCGACCGAGCCGACCGTAATCGTGGGCTGGCCGGTCAGCTTCTTGGCCCAGCCAGCAAAATTGAGGTCAGAGCCTTCAAATTCCGGCTCCCAGAACCGGCGCTGTGAGCAGTGGAAGATATCGGCCCCGGCATCGGCCAGTGGCTTGAGCCAGGCTTCCAGCTCCTGAGGTGTCTGGGCCATCTGGACCGAAAAGTCCTGCTGCTTCCATTGCGACAGGCGGATGATGACTGGATAGTCAGGGCCAACCTCGGCCCGCACGGCTTTTAGGATTTCAGCAGCAAAGCGGCCGCGCTCGGCCAGGCTCTGGCCACCAAAATTATCGCCGCGGGCATTGGTGCCTTCCCAGAAGAACTGGTCGATCAGATAGCCGTGGGCGGCGTGTAGCTCGATCGTGTCAAAGCCCAGACGCTTGGCATCGCCAGCAGCCTTGGCAAAGGCGGCAATGGCATCTGCAACATCGGCATCACTCATGGGCTCGCCAAACTTCTTGCCCGGCGACGACAGGCCAGACGGGCTATCGACCGGGCCAGGCGCAACCCAGGTGGTGCGCGGATTGCGGATTGCGCCGACGTGCCAGAGCTGAGGCGCCATGACGCCGCCCTTGGCATGGACCGTATCGATCACATCCTTCCAACCGGCCAGGGCATCATCGCCCCAAAAGCGCGGGACATTGGGGTCATTCGAGGCGGCGGGGCGCGCCACCACTGTGCCCTCGGACACGATCAGGCCAACATCGCCCTCGGCCCGGCGTTCATAATAGGCGCTGACCTCTTTGGTGGGCACGCCGCCCGGAGAAAACGAGCGGGTCATGGGGGCCATGACCACCCGGTTCTTCAGGTGCAGGGACTTATAGCTAAACGGACGAAACAGGGCTTGGTTGGACATGATGTCGCTTCCTCAAAATTGCGGCCCAGCCCCGCTTTTGGGGACTGGGCCGGATGGGTTTAATCCTGGTGGCATCGGCCTTGGGGCCTAGAGTCCTAGGATCAGCTTGGCCATAATATTGTGCTGGATCTCGTTAGACCCGGCATAGATCGAGGCCTTGCGATAGTTCAGATAGGACGGCGCGGCAGGCGCCGCATAGTCGGGGCCGGGGCGCGGAGCATTGGTCTCGCCGCGCATTTCGGCCCAGGTATCGGCCACAAATGGTTGGGCATAAATGCCGACCGCTTCGAGCGTCAGTTCGGTAATCGCCTGCTGGGTTTCAGACCCCTCCAGCTTGAGCATGGAGGATGCCGGTCCCACCGGCGTGCCAGACGACATGGCCGAGAAGATTTTCAGCTCAGTGGCGTTTAGGGCCTCAACCTTGATCTGCAGATTGGCCAACTTGCGGCGGAAATCTGTGTCCTGGATCATGCTGGTGCCATGGCCCGAGGCTTCCGCCGAAGCGATGCGGCGAACCTTTTTGAGCATATTCATCAGGCCTGGCGCATAGGCATTACCGCGCTCAAACTCGAGCAGGTATTTGGCATAGGTCCAGCCCATACCTTCTTCGCCAATACGATTAGAGATCGGCACGCGCACGTCTTCGAAAAAGACCTGATTGATCTCTTGCTGGCCTTCCACCGGACCATCCAGGGTCGGCAGGGGGCGGATGCTGATGCCCGGCGTATTCATTTCCAAAAGCAGGAAGGAGATGCCGTTCTGGGGCTTGGCTTCCTGGCTGGTGCGGACCAGACAGAACATCCAATCGGCCCATTGGGCATGTGTGGTCCAGATCTTGGAGCCATTGAGGATATAGTGATCCCCATCGCGCTCGGCCTTCATTTGCAGGCTGGCGAGATCAGAGCCGGAGCCGGGCTCAGAATAGCCCTGGCACCACCAGATGTCTGAGCTCAAGATCGGCGGCAGGTGCTGCTGCTTTTGCGCATCCGTCCCAAAGGCCATGATCACAGGCGCGACCATTTTCAGGCCCATGGGCGAAGACGTTGGCACACCGGCCAACGACATTTCCATGTTGAAAATATAGTGCTGCGACGAGGTCCAGGTCGGGCCGCCATATTGTGCAGGCCAACCGGGCGCGACCCAGCCTTTTTCGGCCAGCTTTTTTTGCCATTTTACCTGGCCCGCCTTGTCCAGATAGCCGTTCTTGGACTGGGACATTTGACGGCGCAGATCAGCGTCATAGGCCTGTTCAATCCAGGCCCGGACCTCATCGCGAAAGGCGAGGTCTTGGGGGGAAAAAGCCAGATCCATGGCGGTTACTCCACTGCGTCCAGATATTCGACCACTGGCGCACCGGCCATGGTTGGGCCCATCTTAGCACCGGCAGCCTTGAAATAGTCGGTCTGGCCGTGCGCCTTGAGCGCGTCGGAATCGGCATAAAGCTCGAGCACCTTATAGACGCCCGGCTCGGTGCGGCTCTTTGTCAATTGGTAGGTCAGGCAACCGGCCTCATTGGCCTTGACCTGAGCGGCCAGATCCAAAAACACAGCTTCGAACTCGGCGGCTTTTTCCACCTGGACCTTCAAGGTCGCGACAACACCGATCATGATTGTTTCTCCCGGTTATGGTTTTCAAAGATGTTAGACCGCTTGGCGGCAAGGGCAATGGTGACCTAGCGGGAAGCCGCAAAGATTTGCGGCCTTGCCCACACCTAGGCCGTGATTAACGACCCCTAAAGTCCGCAGGTCGCTTTTCGAGGATGGAATCGACACCCTCCATATGGTCGTCGGTCAGGTGGCTGATCGCCTGGGCCGCCGCGCTCATTTCCATGATGGTGTCATAGGAGGCGGTCTGGCCGTGCTTGAGCAGGGACTTGGCCAGACGCAGGGCATGGGGCGGCTGCTGGGCAATTTTAGTGGCCATTGCGAGCGCGGCATCCATCAGCTGTTCGTGCGGCACGACCTTGCTGACCAGACCCCATTCACAGGCCTGATCGGCACTGATCACATCGCCGGTAAACAGGAGCTCTGATGCGCGGCTCATGCCAATCGTGCGCGGCAAGAGCCAGGCCCCGCCGTCACCGGGAATGAGGCCAAGCTTTAGGAAGGTCACGCCAAACCGCGCGGAGTCGGCAGCAATGCGGATATCGGTCATGCAGGCCACGTCACAGCCAAGCCCGATCGCCGCGCCATTGACGGCAGCGATAGACGGCACTTCCAGGCCATAGATGGATTTGACAATGCGGTGAATATTCTTGCGATAGCCGTCGCGGATCGAGACACCATTGCCCGCAAACGCACCTTCGCGCGACTTCATGGCCTTGACGTCACCACCGGCCGAAAAGGCCCGTCCAGCGCCGGTTAGGATCACGCAGCGTACGTCCTGATCAGAATTGACCTCTTCACAGACCCTTTGCACCTCATCGCCATCGCCGGGCGCACCGAGGGCATTCATCGCATCGGGGCGGTTGAGGGTCAAAATGGCGATATGGCCGCGCTTTTCGAGGGTCAAAAGGCTCATGACTTGGATCTCCAGATCAAAAAGGGGACAAGGCCGCTTTGGCCTGTCCCCTCTCTTACCGGTCCGAAACGGCTCGGACCGGGCTTGGTTTGTTTAGGCGGCCTGGTCGATCGACAAGGTTTCATAGCGGCGCAGGTGGTGATCAACCGAGCCAAACTGGCCCTCAATCATGGTGGCGCGCTTGAAATAATGGCCAATCGCCAATTCGTCGGTCATGCCCATGCCGCCATGAATCTGGATCGCGCTTTGGCCAACAAATTTGCAGGACCGGCCGATCTGGACCTTGGCTGCCGAGACCGCCTTGGCGCGCTCATGATCGCTTTCATCAAGCTTGAGGGTCGCCATATAGGTCATGGACAGGGACTGTTCGACATTAATAAACATGTCGACCATGCGGTGTTGCAGCACCTGGAAATTGGCGATGGCGGTGCCGAACTGCTTACGCTGACGCGCATAGTCCAGCGTGCCTTCATGCAGCTTGCGCAGCACGCCAACCGATTCTGCGCAGGTGGCGGCAATGGCCTCATCGACCACTTTTTCAATCAGGGGCAGGCCCGCGCCCTCAACCCCGATCAGGGCATCAGCGGGGATGGAGACGTTTTCGAAATAGACTTCCGAGGCGCGCAGGCCGTCCACGGTGGGATAATCGCGCGTGACAATGCCAGCCGACTTCTTATCGACCAGGAAGACCGAAATGCCGGAAGCTTCGCGCTGGCTGCCGCCGGTGCGCGCCGTGACGATCAGGTGGGTGGCCCAGGGCGAACCGATCACGACGGCCTTATGGCCATTGAGCACATAGCCTGCGCCATCCTTCTTGGCCGTGGTCTTTAGGTCGGCCAGATTATAGCGCCCTTGCGGCTCTGCATAGGCAAAGGCGGTAACCACTGTGCCGCCAATAATGCCGCCAATCAGGTCAGAGGCCGCGGCATGGCCCGAATGCTTCAAAAACCCGCCGCCGATCACCACCGTGCCCATATAGGGCTCAATGACCAGGGCCTTGCCGAACTCTTCCATGACAATCATGTTTTCCAGAGCGCCGCCGCCCAGACCACCCAGGTCTTCGCTAAACGGCGCGCCGAGAATACCCAACTCTTCGGCAAAGGCTTGCCAGTGATCGGCGCGCCAGCCGCTGTCGGACTTCACGGTCGCGCGGCGTGCGTCAAAGCTATACTTGTCCTGAAGAAAGCTGGCGATCGTGTCGCGCAGCATGGATTGTTCTTCGGTGAAATTGAAATCCATAAGGAATCTCCTCCGTATTGGTCGGCCCCGCCATTAACAGAGGGGTTGAGGGGTGGGCGGCGCAGCACGGCGCCAAATCTAAGCCCCCGCCCCACCCCGTTAGGGGCAGGGCAGGGGTATTGGCCTTAAGGCTTAAAGGCCCAGAACCATCTTGGCGATAATGTTACGCTGAATTTCGTTCGAGCCGCCATAAATCGATGTCTTGCGGACATTGAAATAGGTCGGTGCGGTACGGTGCGCATAGTCAGGGCCAATGGCATGCATATTGTCGCCATCGGTCGGGAAGCCGCGGAAATAGGGCGCGCCATAATGGCCTGCCGCTTCGAGGGCCAGTTCGGTTACTCGCTGCTGGATTTCCGTACCCTTAATCTTCAAAACCGAAGACTCTGGGCCAGGTCCCTTACCAGCGCTTTCGGCCGCCAGTGTGCGCAATTCGGTATATTCCAGCGCATAGAGATCGATTTCCAGCTCAGCGACCTTGCGCTTAAAGGCCGCATCCTTCAGCAGGCTTTGGCCGTCATCGCCCAGCTCGGTCGTGGCCATTTGACGGATGCGCTCAATGCCGCGCTTGGAGCGGGCGACGCCGGCAATGCCGGAGCGCTCATGCGCCAGCAAGAACTTGGCGCAGGTCCAGCCCTTGTTTTCCTCATAGATGCGATTTTCGACCGGCACCTTGACGTTTTCAAGCCAGACTTCATTGACCTCATGCTCGCCGCCAAGCGTAATGATGGGGCGAACCGTGATGCCGGGCGACTTCATATCGATAAGGAGGAAGCTAATGCCCTCCTGAATCTTGGCGGTCGGGTCGGTGCGGACCAGGAAGAAGCCCCAGTCGGCATGCTGGGCCATGGTGGTCCAGGTCTTTTGACCATTGACCAGATAGTATTCCTTGCCGTCATCATCGGTAAACCGCTCGGCCTTGGTCTTGAGCGAGGCCAGATCCGATCCCGCGCCGGGCTCGGAATAGCCCTGACACCACCAGGCATCGCCGCTGAGGATTCCGGGAACAAAGCGCTTCTTCTGCTCGGGCGTACCAAATGTATAGATGACCGGTCCGACCATATTGATGCCGAAGGGCAAGATGGCGATCGTATCGGCGCGGGCGCATTCTTCCGACCAGATATAGCGCTGGGTCGAGGTCCAGCCGGGGCCGCCATATTCGGTTGGCCAGGCGGGATTGACCCAACCCTTGGCCGCTAGCACCCGGTGCCAGGCCAAAAAGTCTTCCTTGGCCAATTCTTCGCCCTCTTCCTGCTTGCCGCGCAGGGAAGCTGGATAATTGGCGGCGATAAAGGCGCGAACCTCGTCGCGGAAGGCGAGATCTTCAGGCGAAAAGTCCAGATTCATGGTGTTGCTCCCGGGCCAAGACGCCGTATTGGCATCTGCTGTTTGCAACAGAATAGGCGGCGCCCCGCGCTTTGCAACGGTGACGTTAGCGTCAACGTCAATCAATTCCGCGCCAGAGGCGGTTTTGGCGACCAAACACCGCAGATTTTGAATTAAAAGACGATAATGGCGTCGCTATAGCGGGCCACAACCGGGTCGTGGGTGACCAACCTCAAGGGCTCGCTCATGGACTGGGCGACTAGGATGCGATCAAAGGGATCATCGTGAATCGGCGGCAAATTGCCGACTGCAACCGCGTGCTGAGCCGTCACGGCCAGCAAGACAAAACCTGCCCCTTCGAAATAATCCAGCGCCTGGACTGCTGATACGGGCATGTCATTCGGTCTCCCCCGGGCCAGTCCGTGCTTAATCGCGATTTCCCAAAGGCTAGCGGCGCTGACAAAGACTGTATTAGCCTCATCAGCAATCAGATTCCGGACCATGTCGGTAAGGCGCGGGCTATCGGCAATGGCCCAGAGCGCGACATGGGTATCGAGTAATAACCTCATAATTTACCGGTAAAAAGTACTGCAACCTCGGCATTGAGCTCATCAATCGTATCGGGCACGACAAACTTGCCCCTTGCTATGCCAAGCCTTGGGCCATGCACCACGGCTTCAGCCAAGGGCACCAGGCGGGCGACGGGCCTGCCATTGCGAGCAATGATGATTTCTTGCTCGGCCTCAGACTCAATCGCCTCGACAAGCCGCGATAGATTGGTCTTGGCCTCGAACATATTTACATAGGACACGAATAGGCTCCCTAGCTAGATCTAGCTAAACTAACTCAACCCCGCCTATAATTCAAGCCAAGCCCCGACTGCGCCGCCTTGAGAAAAACGCTCGGCAGGCTGCCTAGGTCCCGCGAGGGGGTCCAGATTGCATCTGGCAATTGGCCCTCGGCCACCCAAACTGTCAGGCTGAGCGAGAAATGCGTAAAGATGTGTTCGATCTGGCCTGCCTTGACCCAGTCCGCCGCGATCGGGGGGGTGACGTCCGCGTCCGTCCAGGGCGCGCTGCGCCAATCGGTGCTGGGCAGGGCCAGCATGCCGCCGAGCAGGCCCTTGTCTGGCCGCCGAACCAAGGCGATCTGGCTGCCGCGCCTGATGATAAAGACCACGCCATAGCGCTTCGGTCGCGCTAGCTTTTTGAGTTTACGCGGATAGGTTTGCGGCTCGCCTTCAGCCTTTGCGGTGCAAACCTCAGCCAAGGGACAGATCAGGCAAAGCGGCTGTTTGGGCCGGCACACCGTCGCACCTAGATCCATCAGGGCCTGGGCCCAGTCGCCGGGGCGATCCGCGCGCACAAGCCCTGCCGCCAGCGCTTTTAACAGCGGCTTGGCTTCGGGCAGTGGGTCCTTCAGCGCATAAAGGCGGCTAATCACCCGCTCGACATTGCCATCGACCACATTGGCCGCCCGGTCAAAGGCAATGGCCGCAACGGCGGCCGCCGTATAGGCCCCAACCCCCGGCAGTTGCAAAAGCGCCTCTTCCGTATCTGGAAACACTCCGCCATGCTGGGACGCGACGGCCCGCGCACAGGCCAAAAGGTTACGCGCCCTTGCATAATAGCCAAGCCCCGCCCAGGCCGCCATGACATCGCCATCAGCGGCGGCGGCCAGATCCTCGACCCTTGGCCAGGCTTGCGTGAATCTCAAGAAATACGGCGTGGCATGCGGCACGGTGGTTTGCTGCAACATTACCTCAGACAGCCAGACCCTATAAGGATCTGCGCGCAACGCCCCCTGCCCCGGCCCCACCCGCCAAGCCAGGGTCCGCGCATGCGCATCATACCAGCGCAAAAGACGGCTGCGGATCAGGCCGGGGTCCAAAAGGGCGGGCAGACTCATGGTGGCCAATCTAGGCACCAGAGGGCAATGAGGCCAGTACCGACCGCAGCCAAGGCCAGTTTACAACAAATAACCTCATAGGTAGATTTAACCCCGCAGGGTCGAAACCGTCTGAGGCGGCTTTACAAATGGTAACATATCCGGTACCAACATCGTGAAGCTGAGCGAGTATCTAGACGCACGAGGCTAAAGTTCGTTTGGGCGCTGGTTTGCCAAACTAGCGCCAGTGCCTGCGGCAAAGATCGTCATGGCCCTAACCCGGATTGAGCGCGGCCATACGTCGAACCTTGAACCGGTCGGCGGCGGGGTGAGCGAGTATAAGATTGATTTTGGCCCCGGCTATCGAATCTATCTGGCCCGTGACGGCGATACACTGGTGATCCTCTTGATGGGCGGGACCAAGCGTCGCCAACAGGCCGATATCGACCGCGCCAAGGCCCAGTGGGCGGACTATAAAACCCGACGCAAAGGAGGTGTTGAATGGCCCTAACTCGCGATTTTAAATCCACCATAATGGGGCGGGTCCAAACCGATCCTGCATTTTCCTTGGCTCTATTTTCAGAGGCGGTAAATGCCCTTTTGTCTGGCGATCTGGACACCGGCAAGGCGGTCTTGCGCGACTATATCAAGGCAACCATCGGCTTTGCCGCCTTGGCCGACCAGACCGGGACCTCGGCCAAGAGCCTGATGCGCATGTTTGGACCCAAGGGCAATCCAGCGACCAGTAATCTCATCGCCGTCCTAGCAAGCCTGCAACGGGCCAATGGCGTGCACCTGACGGTTCAGCCTAGCAAGGCGATCTAAGGCCGTCTAACCTGACGCTATGAAACGCCCCCTTCCCACCGCCGACGAGGCCTTGCGCATACTGGCAGCAAAGCGCAGTCGCCCGCCGCAGCGCACTGCGCCGCCAGCGGGCAAGGCGCTCGCCGGTCTGATCCGGGCGCTGGATGCGCGGTTTGGCCAGGGGCCGGGTGCCCTGCAGGCGCGCTGGAAGGATATTGTTGGTGAGACCCTAGCCGCCCGGACCGAACCGGTAAAACTCAGCAAACCCCGCGCCGTCACCGGCACGGCTAGTCCCGGCGCCGTGCTCGAGCTTAGGGTTGACGGCGCCGCCGCCGCCCTGATCCAGCACCAGTCCGCCGACATAATCGCGCGGGTCAATGTGTTTCTCGGCCCCGGCACTGTGGGCAAGCTGCGCATTGTGCAAGGCCCGGTTAAGGCGCGCATCAATGCCCCCGCCAAGGCCAGCAATGCCGTCAAGGCCCGCCGCCGTCTCGCCCCGCTGGACGCCGCGGCCGAAGCCGATCTGCAAACCGGCCTGGCCAAGGCCGCCGAAGGCCCGCTAAAATCTGCCCTCACCCGCCTAGGCCGCGAAGTCCTGCGCAATACCGAACGCGGCGAGCGTTGACAAAGCCGCGCCAGTGAGGCTTGACCTTAATCAAATAAAGACTGCAATCGACACGCGTGGCGAGATGATAGGAATCGCGCTCTAACCGGGTCATTAATTTTCTGGGAGTTCGCCAATGCGCGCCTTTAGCCGCCTGATGATGGTTATGATTGCTGGCCTGAGTGTGGTCGCCTGTGGCGCCGGGGCCAAGGGTGGGGCTGTGACCGATGATGAAATGGTCATGGGCAATGCCAAGGCCAAGGTCACGGTGATTGAATATGCCTCGGCCAGCTGCTCGCACTGTGCGCGCTTCAATGCCGATGTGTTTCCAGCCTTCAAGGCTAAGTATGTCGATACTGGCCAGGTCAAATATGTGTTCCGCGAATTTTTGACCCAACCCGTGCAACTGGCTGCTGCGGGCTTCTTGACCGCCCGGTGCGCGGGCAAGGATAAGTATTTCAGCGTGCTGGACGGCGTGTTCCGTAGCCAGCAGGAAATCTTCACCACGGGCGATATGCGCGGTCCATTGGTGCGCGTCGCCAAGTCCGCCGGCATGACCGAGGAAAAATTCATTGCCTGTGTCTCGGATGAAAAGGCGCTCAAAGCCCTGTCCGAGCGGGTCGAAAAGTTTGGCAAGCAGGACAATATTACAGGCACGCCGACCTTCTTTATCAATGGCAAGAAGCTGGATGGTGAGCAGAGCATGGCAACCCTGGACGCCGCCATTAGCGAAGCCAAGGCTGCGTCCAAATAGGTTAGGCTCCCACGCCCGTGCACTTTCAAAAGCTGCGCCTATCGGGCTTCAAGTCTTTCGTGGAGCCCACCGAGTTCAAGATTGAGCCAGGCCTGACCGGGGTGGTCGGGCCTAATGGCTGTGGCAAGTCCAATCTGCTTGAGGCCTTGCGCTGGGTCATGGGCGCCAATTCGGCCAAGGCCATGCGCGCAGGCGGCATGGATGAGGTGATATTTGCCGGGGCCGGTTCGCGGGCCTCGCGCAACCATGCCGAAGTCACCCTGACGATTGATAATTCCGACCATAAGGCCCCGGCCCAGTTCAATGACCACCAGATCCTAGAGGTCGTGCGACGTATCGATCGCGGCGCGGGCTCGACTTATAAGGTCAATAATCGTGAGGTTCGGGCCCGCGATGTCCAACTCTTATTTGCCGATGCCTCGACCGGGGCGAATTCGCCAGCCCTGGTGCGCCAGGGCCAGATTTCTGAGCTGATTGCCGCCAAGCCGCAAAATCGCCGGCGCATTCTCGAAGAAGCCGCAGGCGTATCGGGTCTGCATACCCGTCGCCATGAGGCCGAGTTGCGGCTAAGGGCGGCCGAAACCAATCTGACGCGGCTGGACGATGTTACCGGCGAGTTAGAAGCGGCCCTCACCCGTCTGCGCCGCGAAGCGCGCCAGGCTGAAAAATATAAGCGTCTATCGGCCGAGATCCGCGCCCTACAAGGCGCCGTGCTCTATGCCCGCTGGGCCGAGGCGCGCGACGCCCTGGCCAAGGCCGAGGCCGAAAGCCAGGCCAGCGGCCGCGATGTCGAGCTGGCCGCCCGCGCCTCTGCCCTTGCCGCCACAGCAGCCCTCAAGGCCGAAGAGGCGATCAAGCCCCTGCGCGATGAGGAACAGGTTGCCGCCGCCGTCCTGCACCGCCTAGCCATTGAAAAGGACCGGGCCGAGCGCGATGTCGAACAGGCCGCAGAGGCCGTGCGCCGCATCACGGACGAGATCAGCCGCCTGCAAACCGACCGGGCCCGCGAGGCCCAGATAGTCGAGGACGCCAAGGCTGCGCTCGCGCGCTTGAATCTTGAGCGCGATGATCTGACCAAGCGCGTGGCCAATGCACCGGAACGTATGCCCCAGCTTCAGGCGGCGTTTGATGCCGCCGAAACTGGCCGCGCCGCCGCCGAAGCCGCTGTAGAGGCCTTGGCCGCCAAGCTGGCCGGTCACGAGGCTGGACGCCGCGCCGCCATGGCCCGCAGCCAGGACGCCAAGGCAAGGCTACAACGCGCGACCACAGCATTAGAGGCAGCCCGCTCCGACCGCGCCGGTCTTGGCCCCGATACCAGCCCAGAATCTGAAACGGCCAAGGCGAAGCTAGAGGCTGCAAGCCAGACCTTGCAAACGGCCCGCGCCGCCGTCGAGGCCGCAGAAACCGAACGCACCACCGCTGCCCTCGCCGAAACCACGGCACGGCAAGCCTTGCGTCAAGGCGAAGACACGCTAGGTCGCCTGCGCACGGAGGCCCGGGGCCTGTTACAACTGACCGCTCCCCGGCAAAAGGATGGCTTTGCCCCCGCCCTAGACTCCGTATCGCCAGACCGGGGGTATGAGGCGGCCCTAGCCGCCGCCCTTGGCGATGACCTTGACGCTGCGCTCGACCGCAAGGCCAAGGCCTTTTGGGGCGGGCGCGATATTGCAGAACCGATTTGGCCGCAAGGGGCCACCCCGCTGGCGCCCCTGATCACGGCCCCGCCGGCCTTGGCCGCAAGGCTTGGCCACACCGCCATTGTTGCGCGCGAGGATGGCGATCGTCTGCAAGCGGCCTTGAGCGTCGGCACACGGCTTGTGTCCAAGGAGGGCGATCTTTGGCGCTGGGACGGGTTTGTTGCCCGCGCCGATGCCCCCCGCCCTGCAGCTGTGCGGCTAGAACAAAAAACCCGCCTTGCCGAGCTTGAAGCCCAGATCAGCGCGCTTGCGCCGCAGGTGGCCCAGACCGCTGACGCGCACAAACAGGCCGAAACCCGCGTCAAGACTGCCGATGAGGCCTTAAGGCTAGCGCGCCGCGCCCCGCCAGAGGCCGAGCGTGCCTTAAGCCTAGCCCGCGACAAGGTCGAGCATCTGGCCCGAGAGGCCGCCCGCCGCGACGCCCGCGCTCAGGCCCTCGATGAGACCATTACTCGGCTTAGTGTCGAGCAGCTAGAGGCCCAGTCTGCCTGTGATCAGGCCCTGGCTGAAGAGGCCGCCCTGCCCGCCAGCAATGATTTGCCAAGCCAGCTCGGTGCCGCGCGAGAAGCCTCGGCCGGGGCCCGGGAGGCGGCCGCACAAGCCCGCATGGCGCTGGATAATGAGGCCCGCGAACGCTCAGGCCGCGCCCGCCGGCTTGAGGCCCTCGACCGCGACCATACCGACTGGACGCGGCGGGCTGGCGCAGCCCAGGCCCGGCTTGAGGCCCTGGACAAGGATCAGCTCCGTACGGCGGCAGATCTTGACGCAGCCCGTCAGGCCCCCGCAGCCCTTGAGGCCCGCAAACAGACCCTTTTGGACGAATATGCCGTCGCCGAGGCCCGGCGCAGCAAGGCCAGCGATGCCATGGCCGCCGCCGATGATGCGCGATTGATCGCTGACCGCGAACAGCGCGCCGCCGAACAGGCCGCTGCTCAGGCCCGTGAACAGCGCGCTGCCCTATCCGCCAGGCTTGATGCCGCGCGCGAACGCCTAGCCGAGCTTAGCCACAATATTCGCGAAGGCGTGCGGTTGGAGCCAGAGGCCCTTGGCCAAAAACTGATGGATGAGGCGACCGCCATTCCGGCTGATACCGGCGGCATCGAGGCGCACCTGTTGGGCCTAGAGCGCGAACGTGATCAGATTGGCGCGGTCAATCTGCGCGCCGAGGAAGAGGCCGAAGAATATAGCGCCCGACTTGAATCCATGCAGGCCGAACGCGGTGACCTTAGCGGGGCGATTGGCCGTCTGCGCGATGGGATCGAGACCCTCAATGCCGAGGGGCGTGAACGCCTGCTCGCCGCCTTTGATGTGATCAATGGCCATTTCCAGACCCTGTTCCAGGCCCTGTTTGGCGGCGGCCAAGCAGAATTGCGCCTGATTGAATCCGATGATCCGTTAGAAGCCGGTTTGGAAATCTTTGCCTGCCCGCCGGGCAAGCGGCTTTCAACCATGTCCTTGATGAGCGGCGGCGAACAGGCCCTGACGGCGGCGGCCCTGATCTTTGGCGTGTTTTTGGCCAATCCGGCGCCGATCTGTGTGCTCGATGAGGTGGATGCGCCGCTGGACGATGCCAATGTCGACCGGTTCTGTAATATGCTGGCCGAGATGCGGCTTAGAACCGAGACGCGCTTCATTACCATCACCCATAATCCGGTAACCATGTCGCGCATGGACCGTTTGTTTGGCGTGACCATGGCCGAACGCGGCGTTTCGCAACTGGTCTCGGTCGATCTGCGCCAGGCTGAGGCGCTGGTGGCGCAATAAGCCCCCTCCACCGCTTCGCGGTCCCCCTCCCCCAAGGGGGGAGGATTTAAAGCGTTAAATCTTCCCCCCTTGGGGGAAGTACCGGCGAAGCCGGGGAAGGGGGGGCGCCGCCAAAAGGGTGATTGCCAAACACTGGCCAAGGCAATCTTGACCAAACCGTGCCGGGTCTATAGAAACCGCCACGATCAAAAGGGGCGCAATTTGCGGCTCGGATTCGGGAAGGCCAGGGCAGCGCGCATGTCGCCGTCGGACAATTCTGAACCTGAGGCACCAGACCTGCCCCCGCACCATGCGGCTTTTTCAAGCCTCGATGCCAAGCTAGACGCTTTTGAGGCGTCTCGGGCACGCAAGGTGAAGCAGCATCGCCAAGACGCTGGCCATGATGGCTATCGTGTTTTGGCGGACCTGATCGGCGGAATTTTGGGCGGGCTTGGCCTTGGCTGGCTGTTCGACCAATTTGTACATACAAGCCCCTGGGGCCTGATCGGCGGGATGCTGGTCGGAACCGGGCTTTCGGTTTTCATGCTTGTCCGCACTGCCGGGCGCATGGGGAATACAGCGTCTATCGCGCCTGGGCCGGATGAACCGCTGCCTGGGCTGGGTGATGGCGACGAAGACGGACCTGCCAATGGTAGGCCGAACCGAGGAGATTGAGGGCGCATGGCTGATCCAATGCACCAGTTCCAGATCCACAAGGTCGTGGATTTGCCAATGGTGAGCGTTCCTGGACTGGGTCAACTCGACCTGTCGATTACCAATTCTGTGGTATCGATGGCCCTGGCGGCCGGACTGATTTGCCTGTTTTTTGCCCTTGCGGCACGCCGGGCGATCGTTCCGGGCCGTCTGCAGGCCGTGGGCGAAATGCTTTACAGCCTGGTGGATGATCTGGCCGAGTCGATCATTGGTCACGATGGGAAGGTCTTCTTCCCGTTTGTGTTCAGCCTGTTCTCTTTCATCTTGGCGATGAATTTTCTTGGCATGTTCCTAGTGTTTACGGCGACGTCTCAGTTGGCCGTGACCGCAACCTTGGCCCTTTTGACCATATTGACGGTCGTGGTGGTCGGTTTTGCCCGTAATGGGCTGGGCATGTACAAGTTGTTCGTTCCCTCGGGCGTGCCTTGGCCACTCTTGTTCCTAATGGTGCCCATCGAGTTCATTTCCTTTCTGGTGCGTCCAGTGACCCTGGCCTTGCGTCTGTTCGGCAATATGATCGGTGGCCACGTCGTTCTAAAAATCTTCGCAGGATTCATTATCTCCCTAGGCCTGCTGGCCGCGGGCGGTGGTTTGGCCTCGCTCGGTTATCTGGGCTCGGTCGTATCCTTGGGTAGCGTGGTCGCCTTGACCGGACTGGAATTCATTGTGTCCTTCCTTCAGGCCTTTGTGTTCGCCGCCCTCACCTGCGTTTATCTGAACGATGTTGTGAACCTTCACAGCCACTAGGCACGTCGTTTTTTCGTCTCTCACCTAACCAAACCACTGAAAAAGGAAGACTCTTATGGACGCTGCATCCGCAAAATATATCGGCGCTGGTCTGGCCATGCTGGGCATGATCGGGGCTGGTATCGGCCTTGGTAATCTGTTCGGTAGCTATCTGGCCGCCGCCATCCGCAACCCATCGGCCGCCGCTGGCGAACGCCCGATGCTGTTCCTCGGCATGGCGCTGACCGAAGCCCTGGGCATTTTCGCCCTCGTCATCGCCTTCTTG
>CANGCO010000055.1 GCA_947452365.1 Caulobacteraceae bacterium | reverse complement strand
GCCCGCTCGCCCTCAGCCCCAAATTCCAGGGCAATATCCGGGTGCGTTATGAAACCGAACTGGCATCGGGCCTGCGTCCGTTCGCCCAGGCTGGCTTCCACTTTGTCGATAAGAGCATTTCGTCCGATATCGACAATGTCAGCATCAAGCTGCCAACCTTTGACGCCAATGCCGGTTACGGCGCACAGCAGACCGTCACCTATAACGGCGTAACGGTTCATCCCGGCGACGTGATCTTGCCGCTGAAGGGGGCCTTGCAACAAAAGGCCTATAGCACCATCAGCGGCTCGTTCGGTGCGGCCAAGGATAACTGGACGGTCGAAATCTTCGGTGAAAACCTCACCGATGAGCGTCCAGAACTCTATAAGAGCGGCAATGATGGTGAGCTTCGCGTCACCACCTCACGTCCACGCAGCTTCGGTGTGCGTCTGTCCGTGCGGAACTAGGCTGGGCTTGCGGCGCCCTTCCCTTGACGGGGAGGGGGCCGCAATATCTGGTTTGACTCTCTCGGGCCTGGCGGCGTTCGCGTCGTCAGGCCTAGGTGTCTATGACAATTTCTAGATTGCAATTTGACCCGCAATAAACTTCCTTAGCGTTGCACAGATAACGGTTATGACTGAGCCGGACGATAAGGAAACCCGCTTGACCCAGACGGCTTTGTTAGCAACTGAGATCGATGACAGGCTCGCCCAAGCGCGGGCCCTCCTGCAAAATTCAGAATTTTCTAAGGCCATGGCGCTTTGCCAGGCTGTGCTTGAGGCCGAGCCCGAGCACAGAGAAGCCCTCTATATCCTTGCCGTAGCCCAGCACTATAGCGGCAGTATCAAGGCTGCCCTTGCCACACTCGACCAATTGATCGCCCTGGAGCCAAGCCTTGGCCGCGCGCATCAGGAGCGCGCTCACTGCCTGCGCGATATGGGTGACCAGCGCGGCGCCTTGAGCGGCTATCAGACCGCTGTGGCCCATAATGCCGCCCTTGTTGCCAGCTGGCAGATGATTAGCGCGCTTCAGGCCCGGGCGGGCAATCCCGCCGCCGCCGAATTTGCGCAGGATCAATATGCCTATCTCAGCGCCCTGCCGCCCGAACTCTTGGGCGTGGCCAATCTGATCCAGGAAGGCCGCCTTCTTAAGGCCGAAAACCTTTGCCGCAGCTTCCTGCAAGCCAAGGGCCATCATGTCGAGGCCATGCGCTTCTTGGCCGAGATCGGCACCAAGTTTAACTCGTATGAAGAGGCTGAATTCCTGCTGGAATCGGCCCTGGTGCTCGAGCCAGATAATACCAGCGCCCATGTCGATTATGTCGATGTGCTGCATAAGCGTCAGAAATTTGCCAAGGCGCTCGAACAGGCGACGATCCTGCGCACCAAGACCCCCGACGTGCCCCAGATCGAGATGCTGTATGCCAATGAAAACCTGGCGGTCGGCAATTTTGACGAGGCCTTGGGTGTCTATAATCGCCTGGCCAAGGAAACCCCAAACAATCCAACCATCCACCTAACCCTTGGCCATGCGCTCAAGACAGTGGGCCAGCAGCCAGAAGCCATTGCCGCCTATTCGCGCGCCTATCAGGTCCGTCCCGATTTTGGCGATGCCTATTGGAGCCTGGCCAATCTGAAGACCTATCGGTTTGGCGAAGACCAGATCGCGGCCATGCGCCGCCTGGTCGATGCGGCCTCAACCCAGCTGGTTGATCGCTATCATCTGTGCTTTGCCCTGGGCAAGGCACTGGAAGATCGCGGCGATTATGCTGATGCCTTTGGCTATTATGAGCGCGGCAATACGCTCAAGCGCAACGAGCTGGGCTATGACTGGCGCCGGATTTCCAAGGAAATCGCGCTGCAGATCGAGCACGCCACGCCAGAGCTGTTCGCGGCCAAGGCGGGTAGCGGCAGCACCGCTGCTGATCCGATCTTTATTGTCGGGCTGCCTCGCGCGGGCTCAACCCTACTCGAACAGATCCTTGCCTCGCATTCCAAGGTCGAGGGCACGATGGAGCTGCCCAATATCTTGGCCCTGGCCCACAGGATCAATGGCCGCCGCCGCATTGATGACGAGCCGCGTTATCCGGCCAATCTGGGCGAGCTTTCGCCTGACGAGTTCAAGGCGTTTGGCGAGGCGTTTATGCGCGACACCGCCATTCATCGCAAAACGGGTACGCCGTTTTTCATCGACAAGATGCCGAATAATTTTAGGCATATTGGCCTGATCCATCTGATCTTGCCCAATGCCAAGATTATTGATGCGCGGCGCGATGCCATGGCCTGCTGCTTTTCCGGATTTAAGCAATTGTTCGCTGAGGGCCAGGAATTTACCTATGGTCTGGAAGAGGTCGGGCGCTATTACCGTGACTATGTCGATCTGATGGATCACTGGGACCGGGTCTTGCCGGGCAAGGTCTTGCGGGTTCAATATGAGTCCGTGGTGGCGGACCTTGACAGTCAGGTGCGGCGCATACTCGATTATTGCGGCCTCGATTTCGAAGAGGCCTGTGTCAATTTTCACCAGAATGATCGTGCCGTGCGTACCGCCAGTTCTGAACAGGTGCGCCAACCTATTTTCAAATCAGGTCTTGATCAGTGGGAGAATTTCTCGCCCTATCTGACAGAGCTTCGTGATGTCCTGGGGCCAAGCTTGGCTTCAATCTAAGGAAACAAGAATGACAATAACGGCCAAGATTGAAGACGAGCCTGAGTCCGGCATTTTTCAGCGCTGGTATGTGCTGATCATTATGATGTTTGCCTATACGATCAATATTGCTGATCGTTATGTCATG
Organism: Caulobacteraceae bacterium; assembly: GCA_947452365.1. Lineage (GTDB taxonomy): Bacteria > Pseudomonadota > Alphaproteobacteria > Caulobacterales > Caulobacteraceae > CAISGS01. The sequence continues at coordinate 14,124 of CANGCO010000055.1, read as the reverse complement.
TCGACTGTGCTGGAGCCGATCCGGCTTGAGCTGAAACTGACCGATGGCGGCGTTGCCTTCCTGACCGGTGTCTCTCTTGCCCTGTTCTATGTGACCATGGGCATTCCCTTGTCCTGGATTGCCGATCGCTATAATCGCCGCAATCTGCTCGCGATCTCGATCACGGTCTGGTCAGCCATGACCACGCTGTGCGGCCTTTCGACCAGCTATATGCAGCTTCTGCTGGCCCGCATTGGTGTTGGGATTGGCGAGGCGGGGGGGACCCCGTCCTGTAATGCGATTGTCAGCGACTATTTCCCCGCTGCGCGCCGACCCATGGCCATGACCATTTTCGCGCTCGGTGCACCCATTGGGGCCTGGATTGGTGCCGATATGGCCGGTTATGTCGCTAATCGCTATGGCTGGCACGCGGCGTTTTTGGTGTTGGGCATTCCTGGCATTCTCTTGGCCGCTGTGATCATGCTGACCATTAAGGAGCCTAAGCGCGGGCGATTGGATGCGGTCTCGACCGAAGAGACGCCAAGCCTGATGACCACCTTGGCCTTCTTCTTCAAGCAAAAGGCCGCCTTCCATGTGATCATGGGCAGTGGTGTTTCAGCCCTTTGGGGCTGGGGCCTGATGTGGTTCACCCCGACCTTTATCCAGCGCACCTATCATATGAATGTCGGTGAGGCCGGTGCCGTGGTTGGGCCCATCCATCTGGTCATGGGGATTTCGGCCTCTCTGTTTACGGCCTGGCTCTTGTCGCGCCCCTCATTTGTCGATCCGCGCCGGATTGTGAAGCTCTTGGGCGGTGTGACGGCTGTTGCCACCATCCCCTCAATTATTGCCTATTGGACCCATTCCCTGCCGTTGGCGACCGCCATGCTATGGGTCTTCATCCCAGCCATCTATTTCTATATCGGCCCTGCCTTTGCGCTTGGTCAGAACCTGGCCCCGCCCAAGATGCGGGCCATGTTTACCGCCATTGCGCTCTTGATCGCCAATGTGTTCAATCTGATTATCGCGCCGCAGGGCGTGGGCTGGCTCAGCGACTATTTCGCTGGCCCGGCCGGTGCCGATGCTGCGTCCTTGCGCTCAGCCTTGCTGGTCTTGGCTCCAACCGGCTTTTGGGCCGCTTGGCACTATTGGATGGCCGCGCGCACCATAGTCGAAGATCAAAAGACGGCCATCGGTTACGTTTAACCGGTGGTCTTCCACGCCTGACCCCGTAGCGCCTAGAGGCAAGACCGTGACTGTGTTGAATTCCTATATTGACGGCCAGTGGGTCTTGCCCCGCAGCGGTAAACAATCGCTCGATGTGATCAATCCGGCGACCGAGCAATCGGTCGCCAGCCTTGCCGTCTGTGAGGCCGATGATGTGGATCTGGCTGTGGCCGCTGCGCGCCGGGCGTTTGAGGTCTATGGCCTGACCAGCCTGGACGAGCGCATCGCCCTGGTGCGCAAACTGATCGCCATATTTGAGCGGCGCTATGATGAGATGGTTGCGGCGATCTCGATCGAGATGGGCGCGCCGCACGATCTGTCGCGCAATTCCCAGGCCGCTTGTGGCCCCGGCCATTTGGACGCGACCATTATAGCCGCTCAGGCCCTGACCTGGGAGCGGGACATGGGCGGTAATGCGGCCCTCATGCTCGAGCCCATCGGCGTCTGCGTCCTGATCACACCCTGGAACTGGCCGATCAATCAATTGGCGGCCAAGATTGGCCCAGCCCTGATCGCCGGTTGTACGATTGTGCTCAAGCCCAGCGAAGTCGCCCCGCTATCGGCCCAATTGTTTGCCGAATTTATCGATGAGGCAGGCTTTGCCCCCGGCGTGTTCAATATGGTGCATGGCACAGGCGCCTCGGTCGGCACGGCCCTGACTAGCCATCCTGATGTCGATATGGTCTCGTTTACGGGCTCCACCCGGGCCGGGATTCAGGTTGCCCATGCCGCTGCTGATACGGTCAAGCGGGTGTCGCAAGAGCTTGGTGGCAAGTCGCCCAATATTGTCTTTGCCGATAGCGGCCTTGAGGCGGCGGTCACGCGCGGCGTCCTGCATTGCTTCAACAATACCGGCCAGTCCTGCAATGCCCCAACCCGCATGTTGGTGGAGGCCAGTGTCTATGAAGAGGCCGTTGCCATTGCCGCCAAGGTCGCGGCTGGTGTGACGCTTGGCGATCCCATGCAGCCCGGTGCTCATCTGGGCCCCGTGGTCAGCAAGCTGCAATATGACAAGATCCAGGCCCTGATTCAGGTGGGTATTGATGAGGGCGCGCGCCTGGTCGCGGGCGGCGCCGGCAAGCCCAAGGGTCTCGAGACCGGCTATTATGTCCAGCCGACCATTTTTGCCGGCGTGAACAATCAGATGACCATTGCCCGCGAGGAGATCTTTGGTCCCGTCCTGTGCATGATCCCGTTCACGGATGCGGATGAGGCGATCGAGATTGCCAATGACACCCCGTTTGGCCTAGCCGCCTATGTTCAGTGCGGCGATAAGGCGACGGCGCGCTATGTCATCCGCCGCCTGCGGGCCGGTAGTGTACATTTGAACGGCGCAGGCCAGGATTATTGCTCACCGTTTGGCGGCTATAAGCAGTCGGGCAATGGCCGCGAATGGGGCGAATTTGGCCTGCACGACTATCTCGAATACAAGGCCGTCAACGGCTATTACGCTTAAGGGCTCGGCCGATGAAACTTACCGATATCAAGACCTTTGTCGTCGGCAATCCGCCGCCGCATTTTGGCGGTCGCTATTTTGTCTTCGTCAAACTGACCACGGACAGCAATGTTTCGGGCATTGGCGAGGCCTATTGCGTGCCGTTCTCGCCGCATCTGGTCGCCAAGATGATCGAGGATGTGTTTGATCGCTATGTGCGTGGCTGTGATCCGCACGATATTGAAGTCATGTGGCGCCGGGTCTATTCGGCTGGCTTTACCCAGCATCCCGACCTGTCCTTGATGGGCGTCTTGAGCGCGCTGGAAATGGCCTGCTGGGACATTATTGGCAAGGAGGCCAATAAGCCGGTCTATAAGCTTCTGGGCGGTCAGGTGCATGAGCGGTTGCGGTCCTATACCTATATCTATCCGCGCCCCGGCGATAAGACCGATGTCTATCACGACCCCGACCTTGCCGCCGAGCGGGCGCAGGAATATCTGGGCCGCGGCTATACGGCGCTGAAATTTGACCCGGCTGGGCCCTATACCGCCTTTGACGGCCGCCAATTATCGCTAGAGGCGCTGGACCTGTCCGAGCGCTTTGCCAAGACCATGCGCGAGGCGGTTGGCACCAAGGCCGATCTCTTGTTTGGCACCCATGGCCAGATGACGGCGGCTGGGGCCATTCGCCTGGCCAAGCGGCTTGAGCCCTATGATCCGCTATGGCTTGAAGAACCCATCCCGCCAGACGCCCCTGATGAAATGGCCAAGGTGGCACGCGCCACCAGTATTCCGGTCGCAACCGGCGAGCGCCTGACCACCAAATACGACTTCCATCGCCTATTGCAGGCGGGGGCCGCCTCAATTTTGCAAATGAATCTCGGCCGGGTGGGCGGCATATTGGAAGCCAAAAAGATAGCTGGCATGGCTGAGGCCTATCACGCCCAGATCGCGCCGCATCTTTATTGCGGGCCGATTGTCGGGGCCGCCAATATCCAGATCGCCACCTGCTCGCCCAACTTCCTGATCCTGGAAAGTATTGAATACTGGCAAGGCTTCCATGCCGACATCTTGATGAAGCCGGTTCAGTGGCAGGACGGCTATGTCATCCCATCAAACGAGCCGGGCCTTGGCGTTGAGCTGAATGAGGCGGTGGCCCTGGCCAATCCCTATACTGGCCACATGCTGCATCTGGACATGACGGGGCATCCGGTCGTCTGATGGACAGTTTTGATTATGTGATTGTCGGGGCCGGGACGGCGGGATGCGTTGTGGCCAGCCGCCTGTCTGAGGATGGCAAGGCCAATGTCCTGGTGCTGGAAGCGGGCGGCACAGATCGAACGGTCTGGATCCAATTGCCGATCGGCTATGGCCGCACCTTTTTTGATCGCTCAATCAACTGGATGTATGACACCGAGATCGAGCCCAATCTGGATGGTCGCACCAGCTATTGGCCGCGCGGCAAGGTGATTGGCGGCTCTGGCTCGATCAATGCCATGGTCTATGTCCGAGGACGTCCCGAAGACTTCGAAGACTGGAAGGCCATGGGCAATAGCGGCTGGGGCTGGGACGATGTCCTGCCCTATTTTCGCAAGTCCGAGGATCATGATGGTGGCGAGACCAGTCATCATGGCAAGGGCGGACCGATCCATGTCACCGACATTTCCAAACGCGCCCACCCGATCTGCCAGACCTTTATCGAGACGGCCAAGGGGCTGGGCTATGCCTATACGCCCGATTTTAATGGGCCGTCTGGCGAGGGCGTCGGCATTTATCAGATCAATACCGATAAGGGCTTTCGCGCCTCAAGCGCCAATGCGTTTCTGCGTCCAGCCCTGCGCCGCAAAAACCTGACCCTGCGGACCAAGGCCCAGGTCACGCGTATCCTGTTTGAGGGCAAGACGGCGGTTGGTCTCGAATACCGCCAGGGCGGCAAGCTTCACACGGTGCGGGCCAAGCGCGAGGTGATCTTGTGCGGCGGCTCGATCAATTCGCCGCAACTCTTACAGGTCTCGGGCATTGGCGACGGCGCCTTGCTGCAAAGCCTTGGCATACCCGTGGTGCACGATGCCCCGGCTGTCGGTCAGAACCTGCAAGACCATCTGGCCGTGTCCTATTTCTATAAGTGTAGCGTCCCAACCTTAAATGACGAGCTTGGCCCCTGGCATGGCAAGGTCAAGGCGGGCCTACATTATCTGCTCAATCGCGGCGGGCCCTTATCCATGAGCGTCAATCAGGGCGGCGGCTTTGTGCGCTCCAGCCCCGATAAGACCCGGCCGGACCTACAGCTCTATTTCAGCCCGGTCAGCTATACCAAGACCTCGCTGGCCAAGCGCGAACTGCTCAATCCCGATCCGTTTTCAGCCTTTTTGCTGTCGTTTAATGCGTGTCGTCCGACCAGCCGTGGTCATCTGGCCATTATCTCGCCGGACCCGTCCGTCTATCCCTCGATCAAGCCCAATTATCTGTCGACCGAGAAGGATGTCAGCGACGCCGTGATCGGCAATCGGCTCTTGCGCACCATAGCCGCCAGCGCCCCCCTATCGGATATTATTACCGAAGAACTGGTGCCGGGCAGCCATCTCAAGACCGACGAGGACCTGCTGGACGATTTTCGCAAGCGCGCCGATACGGTCTATCACCCGGTTGGCACCTGTATGATGGGACTCGATCCGGCCCTGTCCGTTGTCGATGCGCGGCTTAAGGTGCACGGGGTCAAGAAGCTGCGGGTCATTGATGCCTCAATCTTTCCGACCGTCACCTCTGGCAATACCAATGCCCCGACCGTCATGGTGGCGGAAAAGGGCGCGGCCATGGTGCTGGAAGATGCGCATCTGGCCTAGGCGGCTGGCCTTGTCTGGCCGGCCCGCTAATGTGACTATGAATTCAATCTGATCCCCGGCAAGCGCCGCTCCAAATCAATAAGGAAGTCCCATGACATTCAAGGCATTGGTGGTTCACAAATCAGACGACGGCGCGATCCGGTCTGGCCTTGAAACCCTAGACGATTCTGCCCTGCCGCAAGGCAATCTCACGGTTGAGGTCGAGTATTCCACCGTCAATTATAAGGACGGCCTGTGCATGGGCGGTCAGGGTCGTCTGGTGCGTAATTATCCGCACGTCCCCGGCATTGATTTTTCCGGCACGGTCAGCGCCTCCAGCGATGACCGCTACAAGGTCGGTGACGCGGTTGTCCTGACCGGCTGGCGGGTGGGCGAGACCCATTGGGGCGGCTATGCCACCAGGACGCGGCTCAATGCCGATTGGCTCGTGCCACTCCCTGCGGGCCTTAGCGCGCGCAATGCCATGGCGATTGGCACGGCGGGCTTTACCTCGATCTTGAGCGTCATGGCCTTGGAAGATCACGGCCTGACGCCCGACAAGGGCGAGGTCCTGGTCACGGGCGCAGCGGGCGGGGTTGGCTCGGTCGCCACGGCCATCCTTGCGCATCTTGGCTATCAAGTGGTCTGCGTCACCGGCCGGGCCGAGGCGGCCGATTATCTGACCAGTCTGGGCGCTAGCCGCATTATTAGCCGTGAAGAGCTGTCGACCCTGTCCAAGGCGCCGCTGGAGTCCGAGACCTGGGCGGGCTGTATTGATGCGGTCGGTGGTCATATGCTGGCGCGGGTGCTGGGCCAGATGAAATATGGATCCTCCGTCGCCTCGGTTGGTCTGGCGGGCGGTGCAGAACTGCCGACCACAGTCCTGCCCTTCCTTTTGCGCGGCGTGAACCTTTTGGGCATTGAATCGGTTATGCAGCCCTATGCCAACCGCCTGCGCGCTTGGGAGCGGATTGCCAAAGACCTGCCCATGGACCTGCTGGAAAAAATGATCACCCCGATCACCATGGCTGACCTAGCCAAGGCCGGGGACGATATCCTCAAGGGCCAGGTGCAAGGCCGCCTGGTCGTGGATATGAAGGCTTAAGGCGGGTTTAATGATGGGCGGGGTCTATCCCGCCCAAGGGTTCAGGAGGCGCGCGCCGATCTTGGCAAAATCGGCCAGATTGCGTGTGACCACGGTCAGATTGTGGGTAAGGGCCGTCGCCGCAATCAGGGCGTCGCGCTCTGACCTTGGGTCGGGCACATGCAGGCGCGCGCACGCCTTGGCAATATCCGCCGTCACAGGCAAGATCCGCCCTGCAAAGGCAGGCAGGACCTGGCCGTCTAGCCATTGCCGCAGCATCTCCCCTTGCAGCCCGTCCCGCCGTTCGATTTGCAAGACGCCCAGTTCCAGCTCCAAGACCGTAATGGCCGAGATATAGAGCTGGCTTGTCTCAATCGTCTGCGCCCAGGCGACCAGATTGGCATCGGCCTTGCCAGAGGCGGCCTTGCGCAATTCTGAGACCACATTGGTGTCGAGCAAAAACATCAGGCCAGATCGGCCGCGCGGCCTTCAATCCTGACCTTGGGCGGATCAAATTCGAGGTCCGCACCGACGGGCATGGCCAAGAGGTCAGCTATTCTAGGTTGGCCACCAATAAGGCGCTGATAGTCCTCCATGCTCAGCAAGACATGGGCCGGACGGCCACGGTCAGTGATAAAGACTGGGCCAAGCTGGGCGGCCCGCTTGGCACCGCTGGCATCCTGATTAAAGGCCCGGCTTGATAGGGTGGTGATGGTCATGCCTCTGGTCCATGGCAATGTGTTGTAGTTACATTACTACAATCGCGCAGCGGTTTCAATGCCAAGGCGGCGCGACCCATACGAGCCCAACCCGTAAAAATTATTTACCAATAGCCAAGACTGCTGTTAAGCTTTGATTAGACGAGGCAGCGACGAGACCTGATTGTGCAGAACAAGATCGATCTTCGCAAATTGCCGCCGCTCAAATCGCTCAAGGGGTTTGAGGCGGCGACCCGGCATCAAAGCATTCGCGAGGCCGCAGACGAGCTTTGCCTGACCCATCCGGCCGTCAGTCATCAGGTGCAACTGATCGAAGAAGCGCTGGGCGTCACCCTGTTTGCCCAGGATGGTCGCCGGATTGTTTCGACCGAAGAGGGGCGTGTGCTCTATCCCTATGTGCGGGCGGCCTTTGAATCCCTGCTCGAAGGGGTTGAGGCGGCGCATCGCCATGCCCTGGACAAGCCCTTAAGGGTCCAGACCTATGTCACCGCCTCGATCCGCTGGATGGCCAGGCGTGTGCCGCAGTTTTTGCAAGACAATCCCCAGGTCAAGCTGGTGCTCAGCACCTGCGCCGTGGACTGGGAGTTTGACGATGTCCATGCCGATGTCGGGCTGGTCTATTGCGAGACCCCGCCAAGCCATAAGTATCACTGGGTGCCCTTGTTTGATTATGCCCTGTTTCCGGTCTGTAGCCCGCAAATGGCCGCCAGCATGGGCCAAGGTCCCACCGCCGCTGACCTTTTGACCAAGCCCTTGATTGCCATCAATACCGAGGTGCGCAACTGGCAGACCTGGTTTGAATCGGCGGGGGTCAAGTTTGATCCGGCCTCAAGCTATCTGGTTGTCGATACCCTGGCAGTGGCGCTGGAAATGGCGCTGAATAATGAGGCCATCGCCCTGGTTAATGGGCCTTTTGTTGATCAGGACCTAGCCTCGGGCCGGCTGGTCCGGCCCTTGGCCCATACGGCGGTCTGCCCCGGGGAATGGGGCCTGATCTGCCGCAAGGAGTTAAAAGAAAACCTGCGCATCCGCACCTTTATGGACTGGATGATCCAGAGCGCAGCGGCCCAGTCGCGCTAAGGCCCTAGACCAAGGACAGCCAGGCGGCCTTGGACTGCATGTATCCAGCCAGACATTCCATCGACTTGTCGCGCGTATTGCCCGACTGTTTATAGCCGCCAAATGGCTGGGTCATGTCGCCATCGCCAAAGCAATTGACCCAGACCACGCCCGATTCCAGCGCCTTGATCATGCGGTGCGCGCAATTTAGGTCGCTGGTCCAGACACTGGCGGCGAGGCCATAAATGGAGTCATTGGCCAGCGCGATTGCCTCGGCCTCGGTCTTGAAAGGCAGGACCACAGCCACGGGGCCAAAGATTTCCTCGCGGGCAATCTCCATGCCGGGGGTAACGCCGGTAAACAGGGTTGGTGCGACATAGGCCCCGTCTGGCCGGTCGGCCACGGCCTCGCCGCCAAAGGCCAGATGCGCGCCTTCGGCCTTGCCCTTGGCGATCCAGCCGAGCACATCGCGTTGCTGGGCGCGTGAGACCATGGGGCCAAGCGAGGTTGAGGGATCTAGCGGATCACCGGCGCTATAGAGCTGGCCGGTGCGTTGGCTGAAGCGTTCGACAAAGGCGTCGTGAATATCGGCATGCACCAGCAGGCGCGACCCGGCATTACAGACCTGGCCGGCATTGTCATAAATCCCGCCAATCGCCCGGTCGACGGCGGTGTCGAGATCGGCCAGATCGCGCATAAAGATTTGCGGGCTCTTGCCGCCAGTCTCCAGCGAGACGCGCTTGAGGTTGGACTCGCCGGCATAGATCATCAGTTGCTTGCCGACGGCGGTCGAGCCGGTAAAGCTGATCTTGGCCACATCCTGATGCAGGGCTAGGGCCTTGCCCGCATCCTGTCCGCGTCCATTAACAACATTGAACACGCCGTCTGGGCCGCCAGCGGCAACAAACAGCTCGGCTAGCTTCAGGCAGCTCAAGGGCGCTTGCTGGGCCGGTTTCAGCACCACGCAATTGCCTGCCGCCAGGGCTGGGGCCACCTTCCAGGTCGCCATCAGCAGCGGATAGTTCCAGGACGAGATGGCCCCGACCACGCCCAAGGGCTCGCGCGAAATAATCTGCACCGCCTCATGCGGCGATGTGGTCACCGACCCCGCCACCTTATCAATACATTCACCAAAATAGCGCAGGGTCACCACGACCTCGGGCAGGTCAATGGTCAGGGCATCAGTAATCGGCTTGCCCATGGACAGGCATTCCAGCAGGGCCAGGTCCGCCGCGTGTTCCTCGACCAGATCGGCAAAGCGGCGAAAGATCGCCATCCGCGCGCGCGGGGCCATGCGCCGCCAGCGCCCGTCATCCCAGGCGGCCTTGGCGCTGGCCACGGCCAGATCAATGTCCTGAGCTGTCCCACACGCCATATTGGCCACGACCGACCCATTGGCTGGGTTTAGGGCCTCAAAACCTTGGCCCAGCACCCCCGCCCGATAGTCCCCATCAATAAATAGGCCAGTTTCGATCCTTAGAGCGGCTGCGCGGGTGGTCCAGGCAGCGAGGTCGAAAGTGTCAGGCATGGCCATGAGGAGTCCTAGCGAAAACGGGGGTGGGGCTTGAGCCTAGGGCTTAGCGCTTGGCGATCACTTCATAACCGGGCTCTTCGGGCTCATCATCCACCATATCGGCGGGGAAGCCTTGGCCCAGCACCTTGACGCCGCAAGGCTCTTCAATACGGCGGATAATGTTTGGCGAGTGCTCGCGCGGGCCGTATTTGGCCTGGCCGTCCTTGAAGATGTTCAAGACGAGCGGCGAAATTTCCAAGGGCACGTTTAGGTCTTGGGCCCACTGGTCGAACAGGCCGACATCCTTGATCACCAGATCCATGGTAAAATTAATGTCGCGGCTGCCGTTCAAGATGACCTGGGATTCAGTTTCATGCACAAAGGAATTGCCCGACGAGATGCGGATCGCCTCATAGGCCGTATTCATATCCATGCCGCCAACCTTACAGACGGTCAGGGCCTCGGCCAGGGCCGCCAGATGCACAGTGCACAGATAATTGGTCACCACCTTAAGGGTCGAGGCCGTGCCCAGATCGCCTGTGTGCAGGATGCGGCGGCCCATGGTGGTCAAAACGGGGAACACCTTGTCAAAGGCTTCGCGCTTGCCAGCGGCAAAAATAGCAATATTGCCGGTATCGGCACGGTGACAACCGCCCGACACGGGGCAGTCCATAATCATGGCGCCCTTGGCCTCGACCAGCTTGGACAGGCGCAGGACCTCATTATGGTCGGTTGTGCTCATCTCCATCCAGACCTGACCAGGACGCATGACGGCGATAAAGCCATCCTCGCCCTCGGCCACGGCGGCGCTGGCGGCGGGGGAGGGCAGGCAGGTAATGATGATATCGACGGCCTCGGCCATGGCGCGGGGCGAGGACGCCGCCTTGGCGCCGCGGGCGACATAGGCCTGGACTAGGCTGTCATCCAGATCGCGCACCGTCACGTCGTGACCGTTGCGAATAAGGCTGCCTGCCAGCTTGCCGCCAACATTACCCAGACCAATAAAGCCAATTTTCGTCATGATTTTGCAGCCGTTCGTCGGAGGTTTAAGGGAATTTTGATCAGGCGATTAGGGACGGATCGCGCCGCGCCACAATTGAATATTTTCCCGGCATTGCAAAATTTTTTTGGCAAAATCCGTACCTTAAGGCCTGCTTCGCGCTGAGTTTGCCCTTGATTGGCGGCTGCAAATCCAGAACATGACACCATGACCAGTTTTCCTGATCTGCCCAAAACCATGACGGCCATGCTGCTGACCGGTCATGGGGGATATGACCAGCTTCAATACCGCACGGATGTCCCCGTTCCCGAGGCGGGTCCGGGCGAGGTCCTGATCAAGGTGGCGGCGGCGGGGGTCAATAATACCGACATCAATACCCGCATTGGCTGGTATTCAGACCGGGGTCCGAACGACGGTGCAGTTGAGGCTGGCAGCTGGACCGGCGAGGCCTTGGCGTTTCCCCGTATTCAGGGCGCCGATGTTTGCGGCAGAATTGTCGCGGTCGGGCCGGGGGTTGCGCTAGGGCGCTTGGATCAGCGGGTGCTGGTCCAGTCCTGCCTGGTCTCCTTGCGCCAAAACGGTCTCGACCAATGGCTTGGCTCAGAGCGCAATGGCGGCTTTGCCCAGTATGTCGCTGTCCCGGCTCTGGATGCCTTTGCGATCGATAGCGACCTTTCGGATGCCGAATTGGCCTCCTTTCCCTGTTCCTATGGCACGGCTGAAAACCTACTGACCCGGAGCGGCGTCAAGGCGGGCGAGCGGGTCTTGATCACCGGGGCCACAGGCGGTTTGGGCTCGGCGGCGGTGCAGTTGGCCAAGCGACGCGGCGCAGAGGTCTTGGCCCTCGTCTCACCGCAAAAAATGGATCAATGCGCGGCCCTAGGTGCCGACAGGCTGTTATTGCGCGACCTGCCGCTCTTGGCGCAGATTGCGCCGACCAGTCTAGATGTGGTGATTGACGCGGTTGGGGGCGCAGCCTGGCCAGACCTGATCGAGGCCATAAGGCCGCGTGGCCGCTATGCCGTATCGGGAGCGATCGGCGGGCCGATGGTCAATCTGGACCTGCGCAAGCTTTACCTAAAGGACCTGACCTTTTTTGGCTGTACCGCTCAGGATGAGGGCGTGTTCCAAAACCTGATCGGCTATATTGAGCGTGGCGAGATCAGGCCCTTACTGGCCCGAACCTATGCCTTGTCAGACATGGTCCAGGCCCAAAAAGATTTTGTGGCCAAAAGCCATATTGGCAAGCTGGTCCTGACCTTGCCGCAATAGGCCTACCGCCCGGCCGGGACCTGTCCGGCAGCCGTGAGGCTGGTTTCAATCGCATCGAGCATGGGCTTGTTAAAGCCAGACTTGACGCTATTGACCGGTGCAAAATCCATCAATTGATCTTGCTCAGATGTATAGGCAGGCCAGGCAGGGGCGCCCTCGCAGGCGGGCACACTGGTCTTGGCAAAGGCCACCCAGCAGCCGTGAACGGTTGCCGACTGGGCGCGATCTGTTCTGGTCAGCAAGAGGCTGAGCGGACCAATGGCGCGCCAGCTATCAAACACGAATGGAATCTCATAGCCGTGATTAGTCCCAGCCGAGCCCTTGCGCATACGCTCGGGAACATAGTCGAAATGATAAAGCCAGGCTGGGCTCTTGGCTGAGGCCTTGCGGGCCACCCAGCGCGCCGGGGCGGCAAAGGTCGCATCGCGCCACAGGCGGCTGGCCAGGCTGGCATCCTTGGCTGCGTCTTGGCCATAATAGGTCTTGCTAGCGCTCAGTAGGTCCGGTGTGGCCTTGCTCAAGACATTGGCCGGGTCATTATTGACGATCAGCGAGCCCTCATTGGAATTGGTCCCAATCATGAGCGGCACGGCCAAGGTCTCGCCCTTGTCAAAGGCCAGGGTCGGGTTTTGCGGCAATAGGCGGCCATCGACAATCAGGCCCGGCTTGAAGCTATCGGCCGCTGCAATCAGGGCGTCGCCCGAAACGGCGCGCAATTGCTCGACCGTCGCATTCTCGCCGTCAAGGCCCAAGAGCTTGGCCGCGGCCACGCCCTCGGACTGGGCCTTTTCAAGCGTGCGCGGCGCGGCCCAGCCAAGGCCAGACTGGACAATCGCCTTGGCAAACAGGCCCTTGGCCGAGGGGCTGGACAAGATGGCCAGTGTGCTCATGCCGCCAGCGGATTCGCCAAACAGGGTGACATTGGCCGGATCACCGCCAAAGGCGGCAATATTGTGCTGAACCCAGCGCAGGGCCTCGAGCTGATCTGTCGTGCCATAGCCGCCGAGGGGCGCATCGCTGCTGGCGGCCTTGGTCAGGGCAGGGTGGGCGAAATAGCCAAACAGACCGAGGCGATAATTAATGCTGACCAAGATCACGCCGTCGCGGGCAAAGCTTGAACCATCATAATAGGGCAGCGAGCCTGAGCCCACCACATGGCTGCCGCCATGCAGCCAGACCATGACGGGCAGGGGATGATCGGCCTTGGCCGGGGCCCAGATGTTCAAGGTCAGGCAGTCTTCCGAAACCGATTTTGGCGCACTGCCGGACGAGGCCTTGTCCGCCGCCGTCATCTTGGTCTTTTGCAAACATCCGGGCCCAAATTCGGTCGCATTCAAGGTGCCCGTCCAGGCCTTTACCGGCTGGGCGGGTTGCCAGCGCAGGGTCCCAATTGGCGGCTGGGCAAAGGGCACGCCGCGAAACACCATGGCCCCGTCTTCGCTCTTGCCGACCACAAGGCCGCTCTCGGTCTTGACCTGGGGCGCCGCCGCAAGACTGGGACTGGCCTGGCCCGCGACAAGGGCTGCGACTGCGATCAGGGCTGCGCGACGCAACCGATTAAAACCTAGGGCCATGGTCTACCTTCGTGTTTGCCAGTGCAGAGGGGCTGTGAAGCCCGAAAGATGAGATTTAGGCCATGTCCTAAACGGACTGACCGTAAGAGTCGAGTTAGGTCAAAGGTCTCAATCCGCAAGGCGCGGTTGGCCTTGAGCCCTAGGCTAGACCACCTGTGTGGCTGTACCCGCCACCAGATACCAGGTGACGAACAGGGCGCAGATCAGGGCGCCTGGCACATAGGAATTGGTGCGCCGCCAGCTAAACACGCTGATCACGGCGACAATGGCCATCAAGGGCAGGAACTGCATGGCCACCACTGTGCTTAAGGGATCAAAGCGGGTCGGCAATGTGCCTGTCGCAAAAAATACGCCATAATCCAAGCCTAGCAGGATCGCAAAGCCAAGCGCCATGGCGCCAATGGCGGCGACATAGCGATTGATCGGCGCGTCACCGCGAAT
>CANGCO010000054.1 GCA_947452365.1 Caulobacteraceae bacterium | reverse complement strand
TCTCCTGCGACCTTGGACGCCACCGCATAATCATCACCGGCATAGACAATGCTCAGAGAATTATCACCATCCTCGAGTCCGTCCCCCAGCTTAAGCCCGTCCTTCAGCCCTGAGGCTATAAGATAGAACCCCAACTGCTTGTCGGTTATTTTATAGCTGTGATGAGTTGGGTTGAAATTCGCGGATGCCTTAGTTATTAGCCGCTTTAGCGCGTCTGTAAATGAAGTTGATATAAGCTCTTTGTTTAGAGCGGCCGAGTTAACTTGGGAGTTGGCAACAGTTTTTAGCGCATAATTAGTAACGGAGTATGAATATAGTATCTTTCCCGTGGTTACGTCTGAGAAAAATAGCGTTTCAGTGATTGGCAAGTATACGTCAGAATTTCCGTTTGATTTATCAATAACATATTTAGAAATTCGGTTTATTTGAAGGGCGACAATGAATGTTTTAGATCTATCGGCACTCGTTATCTTGTCCTCAATTTTAAAATTGTCAGACATGGCCTTTACGAATTCGGTGGCATAACTTGTATCACTCAAGTTTTTTATCAGCGTATTTTTCTGAGCGATCAATTCCGGGCGAGCACAGCGCGCGCCCATAGCCGGCGGGGCAAGGATCTCCTTAACGACAAACAGCTTGAATTCATCCGCCCGCGCCGCGGACACGGCTGCGATATAAAGGACCATGCCCACTAAGATGCGTAATGCCACTCGATATTTGCGCCGATGAAGGTCCATGTACCGTCTCTAATCTTATGTTTAAGCACCAAAGGTCCCGGACCATTAATGGCCCGGGCCAACCCATTTGGCGTCAGCGCTTCTGGGCGACTGTGGAGCGGGCCGAGGCACATGAGCCCACACAGAAATTGATGTTTTCACCAGACACTTCTTTACTGACGGACGAAAGGGATGGGTCCTTTTTCAGCTCCCCACCAATGTCCACATCAGCCCCTATCCCACTGAAGGTGATGGCATATTCCACCGCTGTTTCAGCAACAGAGATTTGCCGAACAACCTTTAGGCCGCGCACGGCCTTTAGCGCCCTTAAGAATCCGTCTTGTTGGTCAGATGTCAGGTGCAGTCCCTTAAGAGCGACTGTATAGGGCGTGCCATAGGTCGCCTGATTTTTATAAAATTGCAGAATCTCTTTGCCGACCTGAGCGCCGACAGACTTTCCCAAGGCCTGAGCGGCGTCTTGGCTACACTCTTGAGCTCCCTGGCCGATTCCGTTCGCGCGGCCTTGACCAAGCGCGATTTGGCGACCGCTCTTAGTGTCAAAAACACGCAGCGCCTGTACGGCGCTACACTGGTTTTGCCCGAAGTTGTTTACACCTCGTTGATAAATATTGGTCGTCCCGACCAGTAAGTTTGTCGCCCCCTCCTTGGAGTTGGCGGCCGCAATCCAGGTTTTGAATGCAGGATTTTTGTCGATTTCAGTCACTGTAAATTTTGGACCAATATATTGATTTCTAAATGCAGCCGGGTCTACCGGTACAATTCTTAGGCTATTTAAAATTGATGCGAGTGCGTTATACGAAAAATTCCCATCTACCTTGGTTTGAGTTGTATCCGCTCGCACTGTAACGTGCCTGTAGCTTGTGTCGTCATGCACTTCTTCGTGGATATTGTTTTTGGACTGCGATCCTGAACTGGCGCTTTGAGCGCTCGCGCTCGATCTCGATGCCCCGGACGCCGAGACATAGCCTGCGGCAACCTGGGTCGATCCTGACCGTTTGCTGGAAGCATCGATATTGGCATTCGACGACCCTTGTGAGCCACCGGACGCGTTTCCATATCCGTTTGATGCCGCGAAACCACCCGATGACTGTTGGGACGCGCTGCCCTTTACCCGGTCGCTACTCGAAGATGAAGATTTCGCCGCCATAGACCCGGCATCATAGCTAGAAGACGCCGACTTGCTGGCTTTTGCGGATGAGCTTTTTGAGAATTCCGACGCCGACGACGTATCGGACATGCTGGAGCCCTTGGAGGTACTCATTTCAACAATGTCGAGCAAGGGCTGATTTGGATCCGCCGGCGTCGTATCGAACTCGTCAACCAGCGCTAATATTTTCAATGAACTTGCGCTGTCGGATTTATCCAGCCCCTTTTCAGTCAGCAGATTTCTAAATTCGACATCATCCATGGCCAGAGTGGTTTTAACCTTGATCCGACCCTGGAAAGGTATCGGAGGCGTGTCGCGGAAAAAATCGTCACTGATGGAATCGCGAATTTCTTGAACCTTGCCCTCAATCTGCTCATCAGCCTCAACACTATTGGCGCCAAGCGCCGCATTGATGAGCTTATGCACGGCGTCAAGGCGGGCCATCTCTGACGCCTCGGCCCGATCCAAGCCACTACCGACACCGATTTGATTGGTCTCGTCAGCAAAGGCTGGAACCGTTAGGCACGCAAGACTTAAGGCGCAAATTGCCGCCGAACTGAAAAGCTTTATTGATCGCATTGGGGTCAGCCCTTTTCTGAGTTTTCTTAGTATATGAAGGGCTTAAGCCTATTTGTTCAACTCAAATTGAAATTAAAACAAGGTGAGATCGCCCATTTACTGACATTGATAATTGTCCTAACCAGTAAGTCAAACTAATAAATTTTTTAACTAGTATAAACTCAAATCTATACAAATTGTAGGACTGTACGGACTTACGAGAAATCATTCATGCTGCTGTCTAACAGCCGGGAGGATAGATCCAATGATTAAGGAAGATCGCGACATCTAGCGCAAACTCAAGGTGCTGCGCTAAGCGGACAAGATCAGTGATGTAGTAAAAGCCTGTCGATATTTCGGCCTAGGCAGATCAAGCTTCTATCGCTGGAAGGCGGCTTATGAACAGCGCGGCGAAGTTGGTCTTGTTAACGCCAAGCCCATTCCAAACAACCCCGCCAACCAAACCCCATCCGGGATCTTAGACAAGGGTCTCTATCTGCGAAGCCAATATCACCTCGGATCAATCGGCTCGTCTGGTATCTGGCGCGCTATCACGGCATTAAAATCTCCGACGCTGCGTAACCCGCATTCTGCGCCGCAATGGCGTTGGCCGACTGCCGCGCGGAACGCCTATGCGCAAAGTCCACACCAAGCGCTACAACAAGCAGGTTCCCGGCCATCACATCCAGATGGGCGTCAAGTTTCTCACCACGCCTTTGGTTTTAGTGGGTTTGGTTGGTCAGGCATCGATGGTCTGCGCAGCCGCTGTTGGCACACCGGTCTCAGCGCCGCCGCCACCTACCGCGCCAGCTCAGCCCGCCATTCAAAACTATACAGTCAGACTACCAAACGGAGATCAGGTTTATTGTTCATATAGCATAGCAACCCGCTATACGGATTGCCGGTAAGGGAAAACGATTTAAAGTTAATTGGTTATAAAGTTAGAGATAAAGGTTAAATTTACGAGGCCAATACCTAAAATTACCAGATACAAAAACGGATGGAGATTTAAATACTGATCGCACCTATATTTGGAGCATCGGCATTTTACTTAGGAATATGAAGTTGGGAATGCGCCATATGGGCGCAAAGGGCACCCTTTAATGTACCTGCGGCTTGGCGGTCACCATTGGTTCGCGCCTCAACATGGCTCATGGTAACCATTCTATCCATAGTGTTTGCGTTCAACACAGCAAACTGGGTCAGGGCCAAAGTTAGAGACCTCGTCGGTAAATTATCCTTCGGGGTATTTCCATGGCTAGGTTGGCAGGCATCTAGTGTTGCGGCTGTCCTAAAAGCGCGGCGGTCTCGGCCTTGGGTGGACGACCCTCGGTTAAGGCTAGATGAAGGATGCCACCCGGCCATAACCGAAGAGGCTTATTGTCAAATCGGATGCAAACTTCGATAAATTTGTGCAGCCATATGGTAGCCGCGACGTCTTGCGGAAAATATACCCCTGAACGAGCAAACCAGTAAATATGGAGCGCAGTGGGACCCATATTGCCATATTGGGCAGTGGCCCCCAGGTGGAGGCCTCTGGTGGGCGATTTCAAGACCCCCTAGGGCTAGGTATTTCCCAAAAGCCAAAACGGCGCGCGTCCGGTCAATGTCCGGTTCATCACGCGCTAATGAAGCCCCCAAAAGAGCTAAGTCATTGAAATCATTGGCGCGACGTAGGGAATGAAACCTCGAACATTTACGCTATTGAAATAAACATAATTTTAGAATTGATACAGTTCGCCCATCTTCAATCTAATGCCACAGTCGATTTGAATGGCGACCCATTTTTAGGGTAGCCGACGGCTCCGCCCATCTCAGAGTCGCTGGCATTTGCGGCAATATTGGTGGGGAGGCCGCCCTGCGGTCTCACTGTCCGCCGCTGAAACCCGGCTTGATCAGGGCTGGAACGCTCCCCCATGTCCCCGCGTCAGGATTGCGGTTACATGGCGAACCCGGGAGCCGTTACGCTCTGGCCGCTCAGTCTGTGAATTACACAAATGACGTTGCGACGTCGCCAAGGCCCTGGTCGAAGCGGCAGAGGATCTCGTCACCGGCCTTGACGGGGATGGCGCGAACGAAGGAGCCGGTGAGGATCACGTCGCCGGGCTGGAAGCTGACGCCAAATTCGCCCAGTTTATTGGCCAGCCAAGCGACAGCGGTCACAGGATTACCCAGCACGGCGGAAGATTCGCCCGCCTGTTCGACCACGCCGTTGCGCACGATCTCACCCTTGACGCAGCGGATATCGATGGCATCCAGTCGGCGCGGGTTGGCCCCCAAAACGGCGGCGCCGCAGGCCGCGAGGTCGGCGACCGTGTCGATGATGTTCATGCCCGGCGCGCGCGAGACACGGAAGTCGACAATCTCGATCGCAGGCACCACAAAGTCGGTCGCGCGCACGACGTCGATCGGCAAAATGCCGGGGCCGGACAGCGCCGCCTTCATGACAAAGGCAATCTCGATCTCGATCATCGGATCGAAGAAGCGGGTCATGGGAATCGGGGTGCCTTCAGGAATAAAGAGGTCATCGGTCATGGCACTGAAGTCAGGTTCGGTTGCGCCCGACATTTCCTGCATGGCCTTAGAGGTCAGTCCGACCTTATAGCCCTTGATCCGCGCACCCTCGGCGACCCGCCGGGCGACAAAGGCCTCTTGGATGCGATAGGCATCCTCGACCTCGATACCGGGATAGGCTTTGGACAGGAGGGGCAGGCCCTTACGGGTCTGATAGGTCTCAAACAGGTCAGAGACGATCTTGGTGCGGGTGGCTTGATCAAGCATGGGTTCAGGCCTCAGGCCCAACGCGGCGGACCGTTTCGAGGTCGGCGCGGGCGGTTGCGGTTAGGGCATTAATGTCGGTCACGACAGAGACCATCTGGAAGCCCTGTTTCAGCCTTAAGGGCGCAACCTTGAGGTTGGATAGGACCGCCGTTGCGATCCCCGCCTGTTTGGCCGCGGCGGCAATCTTGTTGATCGCCGCATCAAAAGCGGGCTTGCCGTCATTGTCGCCGGGCGGAAGGCCAAGAGCGATGGACAGGTCAAATGGGCCAACAAAGATGGCGTCAACCCCCGGGGTCGAGGCTATGGCATCGACCTCTTCCAAGGCCTGCGCCGTCTCGATCATCGGTATGACGACGATGCGGGAATTAGCAGTCGCGAAATAGCCCGGACCATCTCGCAGGCCCACGCGGACGGGGCCAAAGCTGCGGCTACCGGCGGGGGGATAGAGACAGGCATCAACGGCGCGGCGGGCCTCTTCGGCCGACTGGATCATGGGAATGACGACGCCCAGTGCTCCGGCATCCAGAACCCGGCCGATAATGCCCGGATCATTCCACGGCACGCGCACGATCGGGGCGGCTCCGCTGAGGTCTATGGCCCGGATCATGGACAGGGCCGTCTCATAGTCCATGCAGCCATGCTGCATATCGATGAGCACCCAGTCAAAGCCTGCCCGACCAAGGGCCTCGGCGGTAAGGGCGCTGGGGATCATACACCATGCGCCAAGGGTCGCTTCGCCAGCAGCCCATCGAGCCTTGAGGGTCAAGACGGTTCCTCTCTAATGTTTATTATGCCTCGGATTGTCGAAGCTTATTAAATGAGTTGCATCATAAATGATCACAGTCAATATGTGTGCGCGCTAGAGGGCTTGCCCGATGGTAATGGCCAGATGTTGGCGCAGGCGGCTCACGGTCTGCTCGCGCGTAATCCGCCCGCCGAGCCAGGTCAAAAGCGAGAAATAATAGTTTGCAAACAGGTTTTCGGCGACGCGCATGGGCTCCGCCCCCTGGCCATAACGTCCGTCCTTGCGCGCCTTTGCGATCAGGTCAGCCAGACCACCAAAGATAATGTCCAGCAATTCCGAGATATCAGACTGGCGTCCAATTGCGTCCGGGAACATGATTTCTTTGAGCAGGATGCGGGCCAGATCAGTGTCGCGCTGATGATAGTCCATCATCGCGATAAAGACCTGCAACAGCTGATCCAGTAAAGGCTCACCCTCCCCGAGCGAGGCGAAGGCCGTACGGGCGGTCTCGATCATTTCATCGCGGAACACGAGAACCAGAAGGTCCTCCTTAGACCGGGCATATAAAAATAATGTACCCGTCCCAATATCTGCCGCCTCGGCAATCTGCTGGGTGGTGGTCTCGGCAAAGCCGCGGTCGCGGAATAGTTCGCGCGCTGCACTGACGATCCGCGCCAGCTTTTCCTGCTTATTGCGTTCGCGCCGCCCGACAGCCGGTGCGTTCTGGTTGGCGACAAGTCTTGTCGTCCCCATTGCGCGCTTAGCCTCTTGCCGTTTTGCCACGTCTGAACCTGCGAAAATCATCTCTTGCCCAACCACCCTTTCGGGTTTGGCGGGCCAAAGTCAATGGACAGCACCCACTATTTCACGCTCGGAACCAGTCCGCGCTTGACGCCGCTAAAGGTCGCTATAAACTGACTATAGTCAGAAATGAAGGGCGTCAGTGTTCTTTTCGGTCTGGCAGTCTGTCGTGACCACAGAGCCACGCGCCTAGGGAAGGTCTAAATATGGCGAACACCACAGCCACCGTCGCCGGTGTCGAAATTTCCACCGATCATTGGATTGATGGTCACCGCGTTTCCTCTTCCGAACGGTTCGAGAACCTATCCCCTGTCGATGGCTCGCACTTGGCCAATGTCGCCTCGGGCGGCAAGCCAGAGGTGGATCAGGCCGTTGACGCAGCCCGCCGCGCCTTCCCGGCCTGGGCCGCGCTTGGCCCCGAGGGCAGACTTCCCTATCTCAAACGCTTTGCCGATGGCATTCGGGCAAGGGCCAAAGACCTCGCGGCGGTTGAGACCATGGATAATGGCTCTCTATTGGCCGGAAACCTGCACCGCGTGGTCCCCCGTGCTGCGCAAAACATCGAGTTCTTCGCCGATTGGGCACTGACCCTGCAGGGCCATACCATCGACTCGCCTGAGGTCACCAATCACATCCGTTACGATCCGTCCGGTGTTGCCGCCCTGATCACCCCGTGGAATGCACCCCTGATGCTGACGACCTGGAAGGTCGGTCCGGCGCTGGCGGCGGGTAACACGCTGGTCGTCAAGCCCCCGGAATGGGCGCCCATGACCTGCTCACTGATGGCCGACATTGCCCATGAGGCAGGGATCCCTGCAGGCGTGCTCAATGTCGTTCAGGGCATTGGGGAATTGGCCGGTGACGCCCTGGTCAATCATGGCGACCTCAACCGGATCAGCTTTACCGGTTCGACTGGAACGGCCCAACTGATTGGTCAGGCCGCCGCACGCTCGATTACACCAATGAGCTCCGAACTGGGCGGAAAGTCACCCTTCATTGTCTGCGCCGATGCCGATCTGGACGCCGCCGCCCAAACCGTGGCCGGGCAATATATGAATGCGGGTCAGGTCTGCTTGGCCGGCACGCGGGTCCTGGTTGAGAAGTCCATAGAAGCGGTGTTTTTGGCTAAGGTTCGCGATGCGGTGGGCCATATGGTTGTCGGCGATCCGCGCGACGCCAGCACCCGCGTTGGTCCATTGATCACTAAAGAGCACTATGATCGGGTGGCTGGATTTGTCGAGCGGGCCAAGGCCGATGGGGCTGAGGCCCTGTGGGGCGGCTCACCGGCCAATTTCGGCGACCTCTACTTCCAGCCAACCCTCTTTACCCATGTTGATCCCGCTTGGGAGATTGCCCAGCAGGAGGTCTTTGGTCCGGTCCTGACCTGGCAAACCTTTGACACTGACGACGAGGTTATCGCTGTCGCCAATGGCACCAAATATGGTCTGGCCGGGGTCCTGTTCAGCCAGGATGAGGCCCGCGCAATGCGGATTGCCTCGCAGGTTGTCGCCGGCACGCTCTGGGTCAATTGCTTCTTCGTGCGCGACCTTGCCGCGCCGTTTGGCGGCAGCCGCAATTCGGGCATAGGGCGTGAGGGCGGCTCTTGGAGCTTCGACTTCTATAGCGACATCAAGAACATCTCGGTCCGCAAGGGCTCCTTCTCTGACAAGGTGGCGTGACATGGCTGCAGTAACAGAACTTGGCTACCTAACCATTGGGGTTAGCGATCTTACGGCCTGGAAGCATTTTGCCGCCAATATTATCGGCCTAGAGGTCGTCGAGAGCGGCCAGGCCGGCCGATGTGACCTGCGCATGGATTATTGGCACCATCGCATCACCCTGATCGAGGATGGTGCGGATGATATCACCGTGACCGGACTGCGGGTCGCCGGAGCCGACGAGTTCCGCGAAATGCTGGCCAAATTGCAGGCCGCAAGCATTGAGGTCGCGGTCCTGTCTGAGGCCGATGCCGAGGCGCGCTCTGTTCTCGAAGTGATGAGCCTGAAAGACCCTAACGGCCATGCTTTGGAAATCTTCCATGGCCCCCTGGTTCAGTTCGACAAGCCGTTCCATCCGGGCCGTAGGATGCATGGCCGCTTCAGAACCGGCGACCTTGGCCTTGGTCACGTCATGCAATCGGTTCGCGCCGATTTTGACGCCAACTATCAGTTCTATCGCCTACTCGGTATGCGCGGCGGCATTGAGTACAAGCTCGCCGTGCCAGGCGCTCCGGGTGCCGTGCCCCTAATGTTCATGCACTGTAATGACCGCCAACACAGCCTAGCGTTCAGCGGCCCCGCGGAAAAGCGGGCCAATCACATCTTGTTTGAAGTCGAAACCATGGCCGATGTGGGCCTCGCCTATGAGCTGGTCAAGGCTGCAGGTTTGCCGGTCATTATCGAGCCTGGCAGTCACGCCAATGACCAGATGTATTCCTTCTACATGAAGAACCCCTCAGGGTTCATGTGTGAAATCGGTTGGGGCGCGCGCTCTGCTGTCCATCAGTCTGAATATTACCAACGCGACTCCTTTGGCCACGCACCGGTTCCCGGCTCAATGAAGGGTTTCATGGTCCCGGCTTAATTGCGCTTCTGACGTCAAACAAAAGACCCAATATAGGAAGGTTTAGCCCATGTCCGTGCTTGATGGACCCCGCGAAGAATGGCGTCGAATTTTGCTCGAAGGTACACCTCAATGGGTGCGGCCCGAGGGTGACGAATTGCGACTCGGCGATGGCCGCAGGATTACTGAGGCCAGCGCGATCTATCTGCCGCCCTGCGATCCGACCAAGATCATCTGTATCCACCTGAACTATGAATCGCGCCGGGTCGAGTTCAAGGCCCCGCCCCTGACAACCCCGACCTATTTCCAAAAGCCGCTGACCACCTTGAACTCCCACAGGGGCAAGGTGACCCGGCCCGCAGACTGTCAATATCTCAACTATGAAGGCGAGATCGCGGCTATTGTCGGCAAACCCATGCGCAATGTGGCCCCCGCTGATGTGTGGGATTATCTGGCAGGGTTTGCGGCGGCCAATGATGTCGGGGCGCAGGATTTCCGCGATACGGATGCGGGCTCGATGCTGCGGGTCAAGGGGCAGGATGGGTTTTGTCCAATCGGCCCGGGTATTGTGCGCGGGGTCGATATCCGACAGTCCCAGGTTCGGACCTATATCAATGGCAAGGTCGTTCAGGACGGCCCCGTTTCAGAAATGACCTTCGACATTCCCTATATCATGGCCGACCTTTGCCGCCACATCACCTTGCTTCCCGGCGATGTGGTTCTGACCGGCACCCCGGCCAATTCCCGCCCCATGCAGCTCGGCGACGTGGTCGAGGTCGAGGTGACCGGCATCGGACGGGTCATGAGTACGGTTCAAGAGGCCCCCGCGCCCCTGCACAGGGTTGGGCATCAGCCGACCGACAGCGAACAGGTCCGCCGGGTCGCGCTCGGACAGTTCTAAAGACAAGCAAGGCCTGCTGCCCCCCCTTGGCAGCAGGTCCAAGCGCTCTATCCGCGCCTCGAATTCCCCTAGGATCCCATGACATGACGCAAGCGGCCCGCGCTGACAATATTTTGGACCCCTCGATTTTCCAGACCGAAAAGGGCCCGTCACATGCCCTGTTTGACGCTTGGCGTCAGAGCGATCCGGTGCACTGGAACCCAGCCACGTCCGCCTATGTGCCCAATGTCCCCAATTCGAGCATGACCAAGGGCTTTTGGGTTCTGACCCGCTATGAGGACGTGTTTGATGTCTCTCGGGATCAAGAGACCTTTAGTTCCTATGATGAGGGCTTCGTCATATGGGATTTGGATGATGAGGAGTTGGAGCGGCAGCGGGCAAATTTTATGGGTATGCGGCCCTTGGAGCATACGGCCGTAAAACAATTCCTGATGCCGGCCTTTTCACCAAAGGCCCTGCAAAATCTAGTCCCTCAGATCGACCGCCTCGCCAAAGAGATCGTCGATCAAATTGCCGGGCGTGGGCAGTGCGAATTTGTCTATGATATTGCTTCAAAACTGCCGGTCTATACCTTTTGCGAACTAATGGGCATTCCAGAGGCGCTGCGCGAAAAGGTCGTAGAGCTTGGCAATGCCATGGCCGATGTCGAGACCCGCGGCGACCATGAGATCGACCCGACCTTCCTGCTGTTTGGATTGGCCGAAGAGATTTCACAGCAGAAGCGGCTCAATCCAGATGGCTCGCTGCTCAGTCTGCTGGTCCATGATCAAAGCCTTGGCCTTAGCCAAATGGCGATCAATATGTTCTTCATCGTCTTTGCCATCGCCGGCCACGAGACGACCCGCAGCACGGCCGCCCACTTCATCTATCTGATGAATGCCCATCCCGAGCAGTTCGACCTGCTCAAGAGCGACGTCGACAAATATCTGGAAAATGCCATCGAAGAGGTGCTGCGTTACACCTCGACCACGACCAATTTTCGTCGCACGGCGACAGTCGATACGGCGATCGGCGGCACGCCCGTCAAGAAGGGCGACAAGATCTACCTATCCTATGCCGCGGCCAATCGGGACCCGGCGGTCTTCCAAGACCCCCATCATTTTGACATTACCCGGTCCAATGCTCGAAAGCACATCGCCTTTGGCACCGGCCCTCATGTCTGCATTGGCGCGCGGATCGCTCGGATTCAGCTTCACGCCCTGCTCAAGCAAATCATTACGCGCTTGCCAGACATAAGCATTAGCGGTGAGCCCAAGTGGCTGAGCTCGATCTGGTTTAACGCCATTACCCACCTGCCGGTCCGCTATCGAGCCGAATAGGCAGCGCTTTTCGGCCGCGCCCATTCCCCATAGAAAACGGGCGCAACCCTTAAGCTGCGCCCGTTGTGCTGTGACCGTTCAATGGCACGCAGCGTCAGTCGACGCCGATGGCCGTCATCAATTCTGAGAACTGGGTCCATGGCCGCTCCATCTGGGCAAACATATGGTCCAGCGCGAAGTTTCGGGGCGCACTGGCCAGATAGAAGCGTTCATAGAGTTCCGCCCGTGCACCGAGCGCGGACCCGGCAAAGTCCCAGGCTGTGCGGAAAAGCTTGGCCCGCTCACGCGCGCTCATGCCCTTGGCCCCAGGCATATAGCGCTCAATCAAGGGGCCCATTTGCGGATTTTCAATCGCATCGAGCGAGGCCGTGGCTAGCAAATTGTGTGAGCCAATGATCTTGATGATCTCATTGGCCCGCACCATCCAGCCTGGCATCTGCGCCCGCAGCGCCCGAAGAGGGCGATCATCGGCAAAGAAGGCTCCATTGCCATAGTCGCGCCCGTCACCTTCCGCCGCCTTAATGGCCGAGCGCGTCAGGCAGCCATAACCCCAAAGCTCGCCCAGCAGAGCCGCCGTATCAGGTCGCTTGTCGGAATTGGTCGCCTGGGCCATGCGGGCGCAGAGCTCATAGGCAAATTCCAGCTTCACAGCGGCACGGATGCAGGTCTGCTGCATGATATTGGCCGCCCAGCCGTGGCGCATCAGGCCATTATAGACGTCGATATCACCGTCGATAAACACCCGCTCCATCGGGATCTCGACATCGTCAAAGATCATAAAGGCGTCTTGCTCATCGAACCGACTTGAAAAAGGCTTATCACCGACACTGGCCGCGACACCGTAATGGTCACGGCATAGCGTGATCAGGCCCTTGGTCCCCATCGGAATGGAAAAGGCCAAAAGGGTCGCCGGATCGACATTCGGGGGCTGGGGCTGGCCGGGATAGACAAACAGTTCATCCGCGAACGGGCCCAAGGTCGCCAAAATCTTTGCACCCCGCACAATGATGCTGTCCTTGGTGCGGCGCACGACCTTAAGCGCAAGCTCGCCATTGACCCCTTCTGTATCGGCCAAACCCTTATCGACGACGGGGTGAATGATGGTGTGGGTCAGGGACAGGTCCTTCTCGACCACCTCGCGATAGAAGCGGCCAAGGCGATCTGAAAAGGTCGTGTCGCCCTTGGCGGTAAAGATATCACTGCGCGCCATAAAGCCTGCCAAGGTGACATTCACATAGTCCGGCGTACGGCCCAACATGCCATTGGAATAGCGCGCGAACCGGTCAAAGGCGCGGTTGCGGCGCTTCAGATCGTCCAAGGATTTGGGGATGATCAGGCTGGCGCTCATGGGCGCGCCGGTCTCGGGATCTGCGACGAGGCAGTCGTCCGCGTGCGTGTGCTGCCAGTCAAAATAGCCTGCCATCCCCGAGACTGACCCGGCAAAGGCCTTATGCCCAAGAACATTGACCTGCTCGTTACCGAGCCAGACCGTGCGGTCGTCCTTTAAACCTGCGAGATATTGCTGACCCGTACGCGCCGTCATACTGCCCTCCGTCTCCCGTCTATCGCGGGATGTGATTTTGATCAGATATGAGTGTAGTCAGTTTTAGATTCAGCGCAAGATGGCTCTTGCCGAAAATGCGCCGCGCGTGGGCGCTACCTTGCCAACGACAAAACGTCACGAGACACTGTGTGTCAGGCGGGCAACCCAGACCTTTAGCGGTTTTGTTCAGAAATGGCGCGCCCGGAACGATTCGAACGTCCGACCCTCAGATTCGTAGTCTGATGCTCTATCCAGCTGAGCTACGGGCGCGCTGTTGCCCTAGGGCAAGGTGGCGGAAACTAGTCGCATGGCGGACGGATAGCAAGCCACGATTTGGGGTTATTTCCATTCTGTTTTGGCTAGCGGTCTGACGCAGCGCGGTTAAGGTGTGGGCCATGGTCAATTGGGCGGTGGGGCGACGGTTTATGCAGCGTTTTAAACGGAGCCTCCTATTTGGGCTGGTTCTCGGCCTGTTGGTTTCGCCATCACCGCTCTTGGCGGCTGAAAGCCCGCAGGCCCTAGCCCCACATGCCATGGTGGTCGCGGCCAATCCCTTGGCGGTCGAGGCTGGGCTTGGCGTCATGCGCCGCGGCGGCTCGGCGGTTGATGCCGCCGTGGCCGTGCAGGCGGTGCTGGGCCTGGTTGAGCCGCAAAGCTCTGGCCTCGGCGGCGGGGCGTTTATGGTTTTTTATAATGCCAAGACCGGTGCGGTGATGGCCTATGACGGCCGCGAAATTGCCCCGGCCGGTGCGGGCCCAGACCTGTTCTTACAAACCAGCCAAACCGGCGCCGTGCAGCCCATGGGCTTTGCCCAGGCGGTCTTGAGCGGCCGATCCACCGGGGTGCCCGGTGCCGTGGCCATGCTGGCCCTGGCCCAGTCACAACACGGCAAGCTGGCCTGGAAGGACCTGTTTGGCGATGCCCAACGCCTGGCCTCAGGCGGATTTGTGGTCAGCCCAAGGCTTGCGGGCATGATTATCAGCCCCGCCCCCCAGGCCAAGGCCGCCAACGCGGTCGCCTATTTTACCCGGCCCGACGGCAAGCCCTATGCGGCGGGCGATGTTTTGAAAAACCCGGCCTATGCCGCAACGCTTGAGCGGCTGGCCAATGAGGGGCCCGCTGCGCTTTATCAAGGCCCCTTGGCCCAAGCGATTATCGACCGGGTGCATCAGGGCGAGCTTGCCGGCAGTTTGAGTCTGGCGGATTTTGCCGCCTATAGGCCGCATCTGGACAAGGCGCTTTGCCGACCGTTTCGGGTCTATCAGGTCTGTGTGCCCAATCCCCCGTCCGGCGGCGCGGCGGTCTTGCAAGGCCTTGGCCTGCTGGAAGGCACAGATATTGCCAAGGCGGGCAATACGCCCAGAGGCTGGTATCTGTTTTCTCAGGCCAGCCGCCTGATGTATGCCGACCGCGACCGCTATATGGGCGATCCAGCCTTTATCACCGTGCCGGTTGAGGGCCTGCTCGCCCAGGATTATTTGGCCAGCCGCAGGGCCTTGATTGGCGCACAAGCAGGCCCCGCCCCCAGCTATGGCCAGCCCAAGGGCGCACCCAAGCTTGCCCTTGACGCGACGCGGGAGCCTGGCGGCACAACCCATTTTGTGATTGTCGATCCGGCAGGTAATGTCGTGTCCATGACCACCACGGTTGAGAGCATATTTGGCTCTGGCCGCATGGTGGGCGGGTTCTTTTTGAACAACCAACTGACCGATTTCAGCTTTAGCCCCAAAAATCTCGATGGCACGGCAGCGGCCAATGCCGTGGCCCCGGGCAAGCGGCCGCGCTCCTCCATGGCGCCTGTGATTATTCTGGACCGCAAGGGCCGGTTTGTGGCCGCCTTGGGCTCGCCTGGCGGATCGTCCATCCTGGCCTATGATTTGAAAACCCTGATCGCGGTGTTGGACTGGAAAATGCCCATGCAACAGGCCGTGGCCCTGCCCAATCTGATTGCCCGCGGCGAGACCTATTCAGCAGAGCTTAGCCTGTTCGCGCCTGATCTGGTCGCGGGCCTGGCCGAGCAGGGCGTCACGCTCAAGGCCACGGGCGCCGGCGAGGTCTCAGGCCTGCATGGGATTATCAAGCGCAAGGGCGGCTATGAGGGTGGCGCTGACCCCCGGCGCGAGGGCATTGCGCGCGGTTTTTGACTCCGCACAGCTGCTATTGGGCTAGCCCCGCCGGGCAGGCGCAGTTCAAAGCTTGCGCCGGGCCCTGCCCCCTCCACCAGGCTAAGCTCGCCGCCATGGGCCTGGGCCAGTTCGCGCGCAATGGCCAGGCCAAGCCCGGTGCCGCCACTGCGGCCCGATCCGGCAAAGGGCTGGAACAGGTTGGCGCGCACCTTGTCTGGCACGCCAGGGCCCGTATCGCTCAAACGGATCAGGCTTGTGAGATCATCCTGGCTCAAATCGACCGTCACCTGACCGCTGGCTTGGCCAGGGTTTGCCGCCTCGATCGCCTCGCGAGCATTGCGCAGGAGATTGACCAAGATGCGGTGGAGCTGGTCAGGATCGGCCATGATCTGGGCTCTGGCCGGAATCGGGGCTTGCAAGGACACCCCATGCGGGCCAAGCCCGGCATCCTCGGCTGCGGCTTCCAGCGCCGCGCGCAAGGATAGGGCCACCGGTATAGGCACGGCCTCTTGGGTCTTACCATAGGCCAGCACCTCGGTCGCCAGGGTCACAGCCCGGTCCAGGGCCCGCTCTAGCCGCGGCAGGGCCTGACTGACCCGGGGATCGCCCAGCTGGGCTAGGCGCTCAGACGCCATCTGGGCGCTGGTCAACATATTGCGCAGGTCGTGATTAATCTTGGCCACGGCCTCGCCCAGCGCCGCCAGACGCGCCTTGGAGCTTAAGGCCAGCCTTAGATCGATCTGCATCCGGTCCAGCTCAGCCTGCGCCCGACCAATCTCGTCGCGGCGGCCGGACAGGCCTATGCGAGCATCCGGGTCGTCGGGATCGGCGCGAAACCTTTCCATGGCCCGGGTAATCTTCTGCATTGGGCGGACCAGAAACGCATTGAGCGAAACATAAACCAGGCCGCCTGCCACGGCCGATATGAACACGGTCACAGCAAACAGGCGCGCCATATAGGTCCATAATTCATCGCGCAGAGGCTGGTCCGGCGCAACGATCTCGACAAATTCGCCGTCGCGAAACCGTGGCACGGCCACCACCCGCACCATCTGATCCTTGCCGCCAAACAGGGTCTGGAACGGCGCAGACAACCAGGCAATCGGATTGCGATCGCGTAAGTCCACCAGATAGGGCGGCCTGGCCATGCGCGGCGCGGCAAGAAGCAAACGCCGCACCCCATCACTTTGCACAGCGATCGAGACCACGCCGGCACCTTCAAGCAATTGCTTGGCAAGGGCGCGCGAAACCTTGCGTCCAGGCGCACCATCGACGGCGGTCGAGGCCAGTTCGGCCAAGCGCACCCGGTCCGAAAGCCAGCGCTCTTCAAACGAGGCCAAGATCGGGGCTAGGATCAGGAGCTGGGCGAGAATAACGAACAGGGCGGTTAGGATCAGCAGGCGCGAAGACAGGCCGCCTGGCCAAAAAAATCGCCTGGCCTTGCGGGCAGAGCTGACCACATTGGCTGGCTCATGATCGGGTAAGGCGTGCGCCATGCCCCAAATCTACTTCACCCAAGCCATTTGAGCAATGAAACTAAAAGGCGGGTGCGGGCGGAAAACAGCAAGGGGGTGTAAAACTGACCCGCCAGACGCTTGGTGATCTCGCCGCGCGTCGGATAGGGCGCAATAACTCCGGTCATGGCGCTCAGCTTAACCTTGGCCGATAGGGCCAGGATCCAGGGCTGGATCAGATCGCCTGCGCTTGGTCCAACCAGGGCTGCCCCCAAAATCTTGCCCTTGG
>CANGCO010000053.1 GCA_947452365.1 Caulobacteraceae bacterium | reverse complement strand
TGATCAGCCACAATGCCAAATATATCCGCCAAAATCGCGGGACCAAGGTGATGTCGGACGCCGACACCAAAATCATCAAGCTGTTCATGCCCTACGCCTGACCGGCGCTTGTTCCTGCAATTTCTTTCATAAGGTGATCTCACATGGCGCGCGTTAAACGGGGCGTAGTCTCCCACGCTAGACATAAAAAAGTTCTCGAGCAGGCCAAGGGTTTCTCTGGCCGCCGCAAGAATACCATCAAGACGGCCAAGGCCGCCGTCGACCGCGCTGGGCAATATGCCTATCGCGACCGCCGGACCAAGAAGCGTAGCTTCCGGGCCCTCTGGATCCAGCGCATCAATGCGGCTGCCCGGTTGGAAGGCTTTACCTATTCGCAGTTCGTCCATGGTCTGGACAAGGCTGGCATCGATATTGACCGCAAGGTCCTGTCCGATGTTGCCGCCGCCGACCCGGCAGCCTTTAAGGCCATTGCCGACAAGGTTCGTACGGCCCTAGCTTAAGGCTTGTTGAGCAAGCGCTCATCTCATAGACCTTGACGGCGCGGGCGCTTTTGGCCCCGCGCCGTTTGTCTGTCTGACGTCCAATAAGGGTTTGCCCATGACTGACCTCGCCACCTTGGAAGCGCAGATTGTCGGCGCGATTGGCACGGCCTCTGATCTGGCCAGTCTCGATGCCGTGCGGGTATCGGCCCTGGGTAAGACCGGCTCTATTTCTGGCCTTTTAAAGGGCATGGGGGCCTTGAGCCCCGATGAGCGGCGCGAACAGGGGCCCTTGATCAATGGCCTGCGCGACCGGGCGCAGGCCGCGCTTGCGACACGCAAAGCCGATCTCGAATCGGCTGCCCTCGATGCGCAACTGGCGTCAGAGCATCTGGACCTGAGCTTGCCGGCCCCGCCACGGCGCCGAGGCGGCGTGCATCCAACCATGCAGGTCATGGACGAGATGATCGCCATCTTTGCCGAAATGGGCTTTGCCGTCGCCGATGGCCCCGACATTGAGGACGATTTCCACAATTTTACCGCCTTGAACTTCCCGCCCAAACACCCGGCGCGGGAAATGCACGACACCTTCTTTTTCGAGGCCAATGCGGCGGGCGAGCGCATGCTCCTGCGCACCCATACCAGCCCGGTCCAGATCCGCACCATGGTGTCGCAAAAGCCGCCCATCCGCATTATCGCGCCGGGCCGGACCTATCGCAAAGACTCCGACCAGACCCACACACCCATGTTCCATCAGGTCGAGGGCCTAGTGATCGATCGCGATATTCATATGGGCCATTTAAAATGGACGTTGGAGACCTTTGTCGGCCGGTTCTTTGAAACCAGCGATGTTGTCACCCGGTTTCGCCCGCACCACTTCCCCTTTACCGAGCCCTCGGCCGAACTGGATGTGCAATGCGACCGCACGGGCGGTGAGCTCAAGGTCGGCCAGGGCCAGAGCTGGCTCGAAGTCCTAGGCTGCGGCATGGTGCATCCCAATGTGATCCGCAATTGCGGCCTGGATCCCGATGAATGGCAGGGCTTTGCCTTTGGCATGGGCGTTGATCGCTTGGCCATGCTGAAATACGGCGTGCCGGACCTGCGCGATATGTTTGCCAGCGATGTGCGCTGGCTATCCCATTACGGCTTCAGCGCCTTTGCCGCCCCGACGGCGGCAGGGGGCCTAAGCTGATGGTGCCGCGTTTCGCCCCCTTCCCCGGCTTCGCCGGTACTTCCCCCAAGGGGGGAAGATTGACAGATTCTAATCCTCCCGCTCTGGGGGAGGGGGACCGCGAAGCGGTGGAGGGGGCAGCCCCTCGCACATCTAATTCTGAGTACGCAGCATGAAATTCACCCTCTCCTGGCTCAAGCAGCATCTTGAGACCTCCGCCACGGTGCAAGACATTGTCGAGGCCATGACCATGGCCGGGCTAGAGGTCGAGCATGTCGAGGATCCGGCCAAAAAGCTGGCCGCATTCACGGTCGCCAAGATTGTCTCGGCCGAGCAGCACCCCAATGCCGACCGGCTGCGGGTTTGCCAGGTCGATACGGTCGATGGGCGAAAAGAGATTGTCTGCGGCGCGCCCAATGCCCGCACGGGCCTAACCACCATCTATGCCCCGATCGGCGCCTATGTGCCGGGCCTGGATGTCACCCTAGTGGAAAAGCCCGTGCGCGGCGTTGTTTCCAACGGCATGCTTTGTTCTGCGGCAGAGCTGGAAACCGCCGAAGAATCCGACGGCATTATGGAACTAGCCGATAATCTCGCCGTCGGCTTGCCCGTGGCTGAGGCGCTGGGCCTTGAAGCGGTGATTGATTTTGAGGTCACGCCCAATCGTCCCGATTGGCTCGGCGTCGCTGGCATTGCCCGCGATCTGGCGGCAGCGGGTCTTGGCAAGCTCAAGGACCAGAGCGTAACGCCCGTCCCGAGCACCTTCTCTTGCCCGATCGAGATTCGCCTGACCGCGCCCGAGGCCTGCCCTGTCTTTGCCGGGCGGCTGATCCGCAAGGTCAAGAACGGTCCATCACCCGACTGGCTGCAGGCCCAGCTGAAGGCCATTGGCCTGCGCTCGATCAATGCCCTGGTCGATGTCACCAATCTTTTGTCCTATGACCGCGCCAGGCCCCTGCACGTCTATGATGCGGGCAAGCTTGTCGGCGGGTATATTGAGGCACGGCTGGGCCAGGGTGAAGAATCCCTGCTGGCCCTAGATGGCAAGACCTATGCCCTGACAACCGAGATGTGTGTGATTGCCGATGGCTCTGGCGCGCTGGGCCTTGGCGGCGTCATGGGCGGCGAAAGCACCGGCTGTAGCGACGAGACCACCGAGGTGTTTGTCGAAAGCGCCTGGTTTGATCCCCTGCGCACCGCTCAGACCGGCCGCGCAACCGGTATTGCGTCCGATGCCCAATACCGCTTTGCTCGAACCGTCGATACGGGCTTTATCGTGCCGGGCCTGGAGCTGGCGACCAAGCTGATCCTTGAGCTTTGCGGCGGAGAGCCGTCCGAAATCCAAGTGGCGGGTCAAGCCCCGGCTGCTCCCGGGCCCATCGTGTTTGATCCGGCCTATGTCACGCGCCTGTCTGGTCTCAGTGTCGATGCAGCAACCAGTCTGGATGTGCTGACAAAGCTTGGCTGCACGGTCAGCGGAACGGGCTCAGCCCTATCGGTCACCCCGCCCAGCTGGCGGCGTGATATTGAGGGCAAGGCTGATCTGGTCGAAGAGGTGGCGCGCATTGTCGGCTATGGCGCCCTGCCCTCAACGCCCCTGCCCCCGGTCAATGCGACCAGCAGCGGGGTCCTAACGCCGCGCCAAAACCGCGCCCGTATGGGCAGGCGCGCCCTGGCGGCCATGGGCTATAGCGAGGCCGTGACCTGGTCCTTCACCGCCCGCAAGACCGCCGAACTGTTTGGGGGGGGTAGCGCCGCTGTGGTCCTGTCTAATCCGATCGCCTCAGACCTGGACTGTATGCGCCCCTCCATCTTGCCAAACCTGATCGAGGCCGCAGGTAGAAATGCCAAGCGCGGCTTTGCCGATTGCGCCTTGTTCGAGGTCGGGCCGGTGTTTGCGGGTGACCAACCCAAGGACCAGCGCACCGCTATTACCGCCTTGATCGCGCCGCATGCACCCAGGCGCTGGGACGGCGGGGCTGCCGAAGACGTGTTTACGATCAAGTCCGACCTCTTGGCGCTGCTGGATGAATTGGGCGCACCGACCGCCTCGCTGCAGACCGTGCAGGGCAGTGCCTCGCCCTGGTGGCATCCGGGCCGTTCGGCACGGCTGCAACTGGGTCCCAAGGCCGTGATTGCTGAGTTTGGGGCCCTGCATCCGCGCATCTTGGCGGCGCTCGATGCCGATGGACCGGTTTATGGGTTTGAGCTTTGGCTCGACAGCGTGCCTGAACAACGCCGCAAGTCCAAGGCAAGACCAGGCTATGAGGCCTCGAGCCTCATGCCCTTGAGCCGCGATTTTGCCTTTATCGTGCCGGTCGATCAGATCGCAGGCGATCTGGTCAAGGCCGTGCTCGGGGCCGATAAGGTCTTGATCAATGGCGCGCGGGTGTTCGATGTCTATCAGGGCACGGGCATAGAGCCCGGCCACAAATCGGTTGCGCTAGAGGTCTCGATCGCGCCCAAGGACAAGACCCTGACCGAGGCCGAGATCGAGGCCTTGTCGGCCAAGATTATTGCGGCGGCCCAGAAGGCGGGGGCCCGTCTAAGGGTCTAGGTGGTGGCGGACCGGGGGGGCCTTCCATCATCATATGGCGCCCAAGCCTGGGCGCGGCGCGCCTTAGGCCCTCGGCCATCCGCTCGCGCGCCTTGGGCTGCAAGGTCAATGCGAACTGGACAAGCGCATCCTCCATCTGTCCGCGGGCCAAGGTCTCGGCGGCGCGCGCGCGGGCAAGGTCTTGCCTTATCTTGGCGGCGTCAGGCTTGGCCGCGACCAAGCCATCGGCAGCCGCATTCCGAGCGGTGCGGGCCTCAGTCATGGCCGGTAGGGCGCGGGCCGCAACCGCGCGCATTTGACGGTGAAAGGCCTGTTGCTCGGGCTCTGGCATATCCTGGGCAGCCCGTATCAAGGGGTTGCCATGTCCCGGCCCCATCTCGTGCAGCAAACGATGTCGCATCAATAGACCGCCGCAAATCGCGGCCAAGACAAACACATTCACCAAGACCGAGACGGCCAATAGGATTTTTAAATTGCGCGGGCTCATAGGGGCTCCTTGGCGCTGGAATTGCTCAAATCAAGAACACTGCCCTGATCGCCCAGAGCACTGACCACCACAGCGTCATTCGACAGGTCAGGCACAGCAAGATTCATTAAGGCTGCGCCGCAAATCATACCCGCAAGGCTGGCCGCCGCCAGACCAAGACCCCAGCTCCTCAAGCCCAAGGGACGCGCCGTCGCAGCGGGCCGCACGCGCGCATAGATGCGCTGGCGCAAATCATTAGACGGCGCCTCCAGTCCAAATGCGTCAAGCAGGTCATCAAGGCGCGCAGCCTCGCTCAGAACCTGAGCCGTCCAATGGGGCCTTTCTTGACAAAGTCGCACCGCATCGGAGCGCTCATCCACTGGCCAGCGGTCAAGATGGCCGCCATAGGCCTGGGACAAGGCGGTAAAACGGTCAGGCGTCATGGCAGCGGTCCGGACAGGTCAATGAGCGCGCCTCGCAATGTCCTGCGGCCACGCGATAACAGGCTTTCTAGCGCCTCAAGACTGACCTTCATAAGGTCAGCGGCGGTCTGGTTGCCTAGGTCTTGGTAATAGCAAAGCACAATCGCCTCCCTTTGGCGTGGCGGCAGGGCCTGCAGGGCCGCCTCGACCCGGGCCTGACGGTCTTGGGCCAATAGACCAGCATCTGGCGCAGGTCCTCGATCAACGGTTTCTGGCAGGCCCGCATCCGAGACCAGCCTGGGCCGCCTAAGGCGGTCATAACAAAGATTGAGCGCCACCTTGTGCAGCCAGGTATCAAACCGCGCAGGGCCAGGCGTCCAACTTGGGGCCTGTTTCCAAGCCCGAACAAGGGCCTCTTGAGCAACATCCTCAGCCTCGGCCGCATCGCCCAGTAATCGCCGTGCAAGCGCCAATAGCCTTGGCAGCTTGCCGCTGATCAGGGTCTGGACAGCGGCCGGATCGCCCCGACCCAGCCGCGTCACCATGTCTGAATCGGGATCAAGCAGGGCTTGACTAGGCTTGCCTGTCCAACCGGGACCCGCAATATCATTCGCAGGGCCCCGGCCGGGCACGCCTTCGCTATTTCGGCTCAGAACCATCATGGTCATGTTTTGGGCCGCGCTTGCCCCAATTGGGCCGCTCGTCCGGGGTCAAGAACCCATCGGCATTCTTGTCCATGCGTTTGAATTGTTTGGCGGATAGTGCGTTGATTTCATCAGCGGTGATCGCGCCGTCATCATTGCGGTCTATCATGTCAAACATCATGGCTTGATGTTCCTTATGGTCGGGGCCCATGCCCATCTTATGGTCCATATGATCGATAGATTTTGCATCCATGCCCGGGGGCGGAGGCGGGGGGCCGTCTGGGCCCATCATGGGCTTCATGGCCATAAATTCCGCCTCGGTGATCTTGCCATCATGATTGGTATCGAGCGTCATCATCCGATCAAGATGAGATTTTTGAAACTCAGACAGACTAATCTTGCCGTCCTTATTCGCATCTGCCTTGGGCTTTTTGTCGGCGCTCGCCATGCCCATGGGATCTGCCAAGGCCGAGCCAACCATGATCAGACCAAGACCTGCGGCCATAATGAATCGCTTCATCTGAACTCTCCTAAACGGGAAGGCCATACCACCTTCCTGAACCTTGAACGCAGCCGCCATGCTAATCCGTCGCGGCTGGCGAGATAAATTATCAGACCCGCCCTAGGCGACCTTTGTGCGGCGCGGCGCGGCGCGTAAAACCGCTGAGGCAATCGTGGTCAAAAGGTCACGCGGCACAATAGGCTTGACCACGACCTGATCAAAGACCCCCGCATCAAGCGTATTCAAGGGGCTGGCAGTAAAGGCAATAATCGGGGTTGAGCGATTGGCACCATGGCTAGACCGGATCAGACCGGCCGCCGTGACCCCGTCCATATTCGGCATGCGGACATCCATCAAGATCACATCAAACGGG
Organism: Caulobacteraceae bacterium; assembly: GCA_947452365.1. GTDB lineage: Bacteria > Pseudomonadota > Alphaproteobacteria > Caulobacterales > Caulobacteraceae > CAISGS01. Next base: position 10,904 of record CANGCO010000053.1, on the reverse strand, counting down.
GTGGAGACGGCCCAATTGACCGCCTCTAGGCCGTCATGCGCCTCTATGACGGTTTGCGCCAGATCGGCCAGCATAATCTTGAGCAATTCGCGATTGACCGCGTTATCATCCACGACCAGTACACGAATGTTTCTAGGGATATCAATGCCTTGCCCGATAGAGGGCTCTGCAAACGGCGCCTTGGCCGGCCCGGCTAGGTCCATAGGCAGGGCCAGCCAGAACACAGAGCCGCGACCCTCAATACTCGAGACCCCAACCTCACCGCCCATGGTCTCAACAAGCCTGCGGGTAATGTCCAGGCCAAGGCCGGTTCCGACCTGCTCCATAGCAATGCCCTGAGAAATCTGGGAATAGCGGCGAAACAGACGTTTTTGCTTTTCGGGCGCAATGCCCCGGCCAGTGTCAAAAATGCGGATATAAAGCCGCCCTTGCGCCGAATTGCTGCGTACCGTCACACGAATAAAGCCGCGGTCTGTGAACTTGATCGCGTTGCCGATCAGATTAAGCAAGACCTGTTGCAGTCTTAGACCATCAATCTCAATCACGTCCGGGACACCCGCACCGACCTTGAGCTCCAAACCCAGGCCCTTGCGCTGCGCCTGCTCGCTTAGGATTTCAAGCGCGCCCTGGACCAGCTGGACAAGTTGAGTGGCCTTGGGCGAAATGCTAAAATGCGCCGCTTCAAGCCGCGAAAAATCGAGCGTGTCATTGATGATATTAAGCACCAATTCCCCGGCAGAAACGCACCGCTCTGAAAACAGCCTAGCCTGAGCCGGCAGGTCGCCTCTTTGCGACAAAAGCCGCGAAAAGCCCAATATGGCCGTCAGGGGCGTTCGAAGCTCGTGGCTCATATTGGCCAAAAACTCGCTCTTGGCCTGCCGCGCCCGTTCGGCGTCTTCCAGATTGCACTCGGCATCTTCCAGCGCCTTAAGCAGTCCAAGCTCGGCCCGCCGTCGCCCGGCGGCATTGGCAAGCACATAGGTGAATAAGGCAACCACACAGACCAATAGGGCCGTCAATTGTTCGGGCGGTACCCGCACCGTATCCCAAAGCGCGCCAAGTACAGCGATGACAAACAGCGATAGGACGGAGGCTATGCCAACCTTGGGCGACTTGGAAAACCGATTAGCGCTGGAAATGATCACCCAGCCAGCCATACAGACGCCGGTAAGGATACAGGTCTGTCCCTGGTGCACCACCAGGGCAAAGGGAACGGTTAGGTACAGGGCATTAAATAAAAAGCTCTCAATCGCCTGGGCGTTTTCGGATTTATTGATAAAATTCAGTCTTTTATAAACGCCAACCGCGTCATAACGCACCACGATTACCCAATAGAGAACGGCAAGCCCCCACAAAAACGTGTAGTTAATTGGAATCCAGATTGACGCCAAAATCGAAAAAATTGGCGTTGTGATGATGAGGTAGCGAAAATCATCATCTTTTTTCCATAAGGCCTTTTTCAAGACGTCAGAAACCAAGCGCGATCTCCATATTATTTATCAATAATTTCAATAGTGTAAAAGGACGCACCGAGGCGCCCTTGCTCAAGCCCAACACACCCCGCCCACGCCCCACTTCAATCTGTTGAAAACTGTATTGCGCAAATTTTCAATAATGAGATTGAACGTTTATGATTAAGCGCAAAAACATAGTTTTTATCAATCACTATTTATAACTTGATCAGATTATTTGACGGACGCCCTGATCAAACCGTCGGCAATCGCCTCAAACGCCTTGCGCGCAGCCTTTCGCACCTTCAATAGGCGCGGCATCAGGGCCGAGAACTGCCTAAGGCCAGCAGACCTGGCGAGGAGGCTGCGAAAGGCGGCCGGCTCTGCCGCTGGACTGGTCCCCTCGGCTAAGGCCAGTTTCAGCACCTGGCTAACATCCTGCAACAGGATCCAGGCCTGTTCCAGATCGGCTATGGGTGCCGGATCAACGCGGCCGCTCGCCTTAAAGGCCGCCAAGGCTGCAGACGTATTGGCCGCCAAGGGTCCGCCTTGGCTGGCAAAGACAATTTGCAGGGTTTGGACCGCAAACTCGATATCGACCAGACCGCCGCTGGACAGTTTCAGATCCCAATCATCCTTGGCCGGTCGCTCCCGGGCCATTAGGGCGCGCATATCGCGCATATCGCGCACCGTTCTGGCCGGATCGCGCGGCTGACGCAAGGCGGCCTCAATCGCGTGGCCGCACAGCTCAGCAAAGTCCGGACGGGTTGCCCAGACAATCCGCGCCCGGGTTAGGGCCAACATCTCCCAGGTCTCGGCCTCGCTTGCATAATAGCTGTCAAACGCTGCCCAGCTGACGGCAACCGGCCCAGCCGTACCGGAAGGGCGCAATTGCAGATCCACCTCATAAAGCTCGCCCTCGCCGGTCGGGGCCGACAGCGCCGCAACCAGTCTTTGGGTAAAGCGCGCATAAAAGGTTTCCGCGCCCCAGCCCTTGGTCTGCGACACCGCATCGGGACTGTCGGCGCGATAAAGCGTCATCAGGTCGAGATCTGACTGGGCCGTCATTTCGCCAGAGCCGCACTTGCCAAGCGCGATCACCGCCACCTGACCGGCAAAGCTACCGCCCTGGCGGATGGTTTCAGCAAGCGCTGCGGGGGCCAGAGCGCCAATGGTCATGTCGGCCAGGCCAGCAAAGGCCTGACCCGCCTCGGCGGCACTGGCCGCCCCGCTCATGACCTGGACGCCAATGCGAAAGGACTGTTCGCGGTGCAATACCCGGGCGCGGTCCATAGCCGCCTCAAACCCATCGGCGGCTGCGACCTCGGCGATAAAGCCCTGGGCCTCGGCCTGGGCATCGAACGGCTCGAAAAATGCGCGGTCCATGAGCGCGTCCAGAGCCGCTGGCCGCCGCGCCAAGGTTGCGGCCAGATGCGGCGCAAAGGCCATGACCTGAACCAGCAGCTTTAACAGCTTGGGCTGGGCCAGCAGCAGGGACTGGATCTGGACGCCAAGGCTTAACCGCCCAAAAAAATCACCAAACCGCAAAAAGGCCGCATCGGGCGCGCCCGTGGCGGTCGCAGCCTCCAGCAAACGTGGGGCCAATTGGGTAAACAATTCCCGGCCCCGCTCGGTACGGGTCGCAGCAATCTTGCCATGATGCCAAGACCGAATGGTTGCCGCGACCTGGGCCGGATTGGAAAAGCCCATGCGATTAAGGGTCGCCAAGGTCTCGGGATCATCCTCAACCCCGGTAAAGACCAGGCTGCCATAGGCGCTGGACAGGTCCTCGCCCTCGGCAAACAATTCGCCATAACGCCGGTTTACCCCCTTGAGCAGGCGCGTGACCCGGCCATCAAACCGGCGCAGATCGCCCTCGCCAAACAGGGCCGCGACCCGGCGACGCTCGGCATCGGATTCGGGCAGTTTGTGGGTCTGCTCGTCATGGATCATCTGGACCCTGTGCTCAAGGCTGCGCAGGTCGTGATAGGCGGCTGTAAGCTCTGCCGCGGTCTGGTCGGTGATATGACCAGCATGGCTCAAGGCCGCGAGGGCCTCAAGCGTGCGGTTGGATCTTAGGCTGGCATTGCGGCCGCCGAGGATGAGTTGCTGGGTCTGAACGAAAAACTCAATCTCGCGAATCCCGCCCCGGCCAAGTTTCAGATTGGCCCCCTTGGCGGTCAGACGGTCATCGACCTTATGGATATGGATCTGACGCTTGATGGAATGAATATCGGCAATGGCGGCAAAATCGAGATTCTTGCGCCAGATAAAGCCGCTCAATGCGTTCAAAAACGCCTTGGCTTGATCGCGATCGCCGGCCACGGCGCGGGCCTTGATAAAGGCTGCCCGCTCCCAGTTCTGACCAAGGGTCTGGTAATAGTCCAAGGCCGCCGCTGCCGTCACGGCCGGTGGGGTTGAGCTTGGGTCTGGGCGCAGGCGAAGGTCCACCCGAAACACATAACCCTCGGCCGTACGCTCTTGCAGCAATTGGGCAAGGCTTCGGGTAAGGCGCAAGGCCAGGGCTTGGGCGTCCTGACCCTCCGCGACCGGAATAAGGTCTGGCGCGTAAAACACCGATATATCAATATCGCTGGAATAGTTCAGCTCATGCGCGCCATGCTTGCCCATAGCAATGATAAATAGACCCGGCACTGGCCCGGCCTCGGACGGTGCTTGGACCAAAAGCCGCCCCGCCGCCACCTCCTGGGCTGCAGCCACAGCCAAGGCGGCTTGGACGGCAGCATCTGCAAAGTCGGTGATCGCGCCTGTGACCTGATCCAGCCCCCAGACCCCGCCCAGATCGGCCAGGGCGATGGTCAAATGCGCGTCGGCCTTTAGCCGGCGCAAGGCCACTGATCCCGCCTCTGGCTTCAAGCTTGCAACCACCTCGCAAGCCTTGAGGATTTCGGCCATTCGAGCTTCGGCAGACACCTTTAGGATGGAGCAAAGCCGCTCGGGCGAACGCCGCATCAGGCCGCCCAAATAGGGCGAGGCCGCCGCGATCGGGGCAAGGCTTGGCCAGGCCGTGCCCAACAGGTCCGACCAGCCAGCCTTGAGCGCCGCCTTGGTCAAGACCTCACCCACGCGCTGTGCCGCTGCTGCGTCCAGCACAGGTCCGCAAGGGGCAAGATGGGTGGCCAAGCTCATGGCCGCATCTTGCGCGCAATTGCCTAAAACAAAAGGCCTTTAGTTTGAACGGCCTATAGGATTAGGCCACCTTTACCCGGGCTGCACTTTCCGGCAGGTCCTGGCCAAAGGCGCGCTGGAAGAATTCGGCCACAGTGGCGCGTTCTAGCTCGTCGCACTTGTTCAGGAAGGTCAGGCGGAAGGACAAGGCCAGATCGCCGCCAAAAATCTCGGCATTCTGGGCCCAGGTAATGACCGTGCGCGGGCTCATCACGGTTGAGATATCGCCATTCATAAAGGCATTGCGCGTCATATCGGCGACCCGGACCATGGCCGCGATCGTGCGGCGGCCTTCGGGCGTGTCATAGGACGGGGACTTGGCCGTCACAATGTCGGCTTCGACGTCATGGGCCAGATAGTTCAAGGTGGTGACGATCGACCAGCGGTCCATCTGGCCCTGATTAATCTGCTGGGTGCCGTGATAAAGGCCCGACGTATCGCCAAGCCCGATCGTATTGGTGGTGGCAAAGAGGCGGAAATAAGGATTGGGCTTAATCACCCGGTTCTGGTCGAGCAGGGTCAGCTTGCCCTGGACTTCCAGCACGCGCTGAATGACGAACATCACATCGGGCCGGCCGGCATCATATTCGTCAAACACCAGCGCGATGGGCCGTTGCAGGGCCCAGGGCAGCATGCCCTCGCGAAACTCGGTAACCTGTTTGCCGTCTTTCAGGACAATCGCGTCCTTACCGACCAGATCGATCCGGCTGATATGGCTATCGAGATTAATCCGCACCAGGGGCCAGTTCAGGCGCGCGGCAATCTGTTCGATATGGGTCGACTTGCCCGTGCCATGATAGCCTTGGACCATGACCCGGCGATCATGCGCAAAGCCTGCACAGACGGCCAGTGTAGTCTGGGGATCAAACTTATAGGTGGGATCGATCTCCGGCACATGCGCATCGGGGGTCGAAAAGGCCGGGACCATCATGTCGCTATCAACGCCAAATGTCTCACGCACGGAAACCATGCGGTCTGGTGTGGCAAGCAAAAGGGCGTCGGCGGAGGGGTCGATCAGGTTTGTCATATCTATTCAGTTATCGCGTTATCAGCGTTTAGCAAACCGTATGGACGGAAAAATTTGCTGTGCCCTAGGGTCACCCTTGGCCTAGGGCTTGGCGATCAAGTCTTCAAGCCAGGTCACGACCGCGGCCTGCAGGGCAATGCGGTGGTCAGACCAGCTGTGATCTGTGGCCACATGCAGGGTCTTGATCTGCTTGCCGCCGCTGTCCTTGATAGCCTTGGACAGGGCGTCGGACTGATCGGCCAGGCCATCATCCGAGGTTAGGACAAATAGCTGTGTCTGGCCAAGGCCCGGGGCGGCCTTGGCGAAGGTCCAGCCTTCGCCGTTCTTGATCAATTCATCGGCCATGATGGCCGGCGTGACATCGGCTAGGCTGTCCATGTCTTGGGACATTTCCTCCACCAGGGCCGGGCGCGGCAGGCCAAGCCCAATCGTGCCCATATCGCCGGCCGAAATCATTACAGCGCCTAACAGGCCATGGTCTTTGGACGCCGTATGCGCCACCACCCAGCCGCCCATGCTATGGCCGCCGATGACCATCTTGGCCGGATCAATGCCCAGCGCCTTGGCATTGGCCGGGTCGCGCAGATAGGCCAGCACGGCCTTGGCGTCGTCCAGATTATTGGCAAAGCGATAGGACCCTGGACTGCCCCAAGAGCCGCGATAATTCACCGCCACCGCCGTCCATCCGGCCCGGCGCACAGCCTGAACCAGATCGAGATTCTTTTCATTGCCGGGAAGGCCATGAAAAAACACAAACACCGGATGAGGACCAGGCCCCTGAGCGACATAGGCAATGCCATTAATCTTGACCCCGCCGGTCGGGATATGGACCACCTCAAGCCTGGCCGGGAACTTGGCATCAGGCACGGGATCGGTAATCACCGATGCCGGGACAGGCTGGGCCAGGCTCAAGCCCGGCACAGAGACGATCAGGGCAGTGGCAATTAGCAGTGATGTCAAACGCATGTCCGGCTCCTAAATCACTGCCACCCTAGTCCTGGGCTTTTAGCCTAGGCTAGGCCCGCTGCCTTGAGGGTCTTATAGGCCTTGATAACCCGCTGCAGCTTGTCTTCGGCCGTCCGGTCACCGCCATTCACATCTGGGTGGAACCGGCGCAGCATTTCGGTATAGCGGGCGCGAATGGTCGCGCCATCGGCATTAGCATCGAGATCCAGATCGGACATGGCCGCCCGCTCAATCTTGCCAAGACGGCGCTGGTGAGTGTGGTTTGCCGCTTCGGCGGCCTGCGCGGCCTTGCGCTTAGAGGCGCTAAACACGCCCAGCGGGTCGGTAAAGTCCTCAGGGCCCTGGGCCTTGATCTTGGCCGCGGCCTCACGGCTATTGGCTGAGGCCTTAAACGACCAGGTCGGGCGACCACCGGTAAAGCGGTCTTCCTGCGCCTTGCGCACATCGGCCTCGGTCATGCCGGCAAAAAAATCCCAGCTCTTATTGTATTCGCCCGCATGGCGCACACAGAACCAATAGTGCTCGTTCAGCATGTCGCGCGATTTGGGCGCCTTGGTCTGACCAGCCACGATACAGCCGGGCCAATCACATTTTTTTTCACCGGGCTTGAGCCGATTAACGTCATCTTCACGCGCATTGGCGCTTTCACCTTCCTTAGGCGGGCGCACGCGGATATCGACGAATTTTGGTTTGTAACTGAAATCTCGGGCCATGGTATGAGTATGCTTGTGAAGTTTTGTCATTCAAGGATTGACGACACTTTTTTGTATCGCAGCGGAGGGTATTTTTGATGGGCGTGGTTGCAGACAGTATGAGGGCCAAACTTGTAGCTGCTTTTTCGCCAGAAAGCTTGGAAATCATCGATGATTCCGACAAACATGCTGGACACGCTGGTGCGCCCAAGGCGGGTGAAAGCCATTTTACCATTAAAATCATAGCGCCCGCCTTTGCCAAGGCTGGATCGATCGCCAGCCACCGCATGGTGATGACCGTGCTCAAAGAAGAACTGGCCGGCCCTGTACACGCCTTATCGATTCGCGCCTCTGGCCCTGCATAGGGCCGGGCAATGGCCTAGTCTTGCTGGGCGGCTTCTAGGCGCGGACTGACGCGCAAGGCCGTGATCTGGTTGCGTTGGCGACGCAGAATCTGGAATCGGTGGTGATGAAAGATAAAGGTCTGGCCCGGCTCTGGAATGGTCTGGGCCTCATGAATGACCAGGCCCGCCACCGTCACCCACTCATCATCCGGCAGATCCCAGTCCATGGCCCGGTTCAAGTCCCGGATCGTCACCGAGCCATCGACATGGATTGAGCCATCGGCCTGACGGCGCACGCCCTGCACGGCGGCATCATGTTCGTCATCAATCTCGCCAACGATTTCTTCGAGAATGTCCTCAAGCGTGACCAAGCCCTGCAGGGCACCATATTCATCCACCACCAGGGCAAAGTGACTACGCCGTTTCAAAAACGCATTGAGCTGGTCTTTGAGATTGGTGGTATCGGGGATGAACCAAGGCTCGCGGATGATCGCGGCAATATCGATGGCATCGACCTTGCCCTCTACCGCCGCCAAGGCCCGAAGCAGGTCCTTGGCATGTAGGACACCGACAATGTTTTCAGAATCATTGCGATAGACCGGGAGGCGCGTATTGGCCGCCTTCAAGGCTTCGGCCACCAGTTCGCGCGGCGACAGGTCCATATCCAGCATGGCAATGTTTTTGCGGTGAACCATGATTTCGGACACATCCATGTCCGACAGATCCAGCACCCCGCCGAGCATGCGCCGATCGCGCTCTTCCACAAGGCCTTCGGAATGGTGATATTCGACCGCGCCGCGGATCTCTTCGTGTGCCGCCAGAACATCGACGGCCATATCAATATTGATGCCAAACACCCGCAGGGTCTGGCGCACAAAAAATTGTACCGCAAACACCACTGGGCCAAACAACTTAACCACCAGCAAGGTCGGGGCCGACAGCACCCGGGCCACATCATCGGGGCGGCTAATCGCCAAGGTCTTGGGCAGCACCTCGGCAAACACCAGCACCATAACCGTCATAATGCCGGTCGCCGCCACCACGCCCCAGGCCCCGGGAATAGAGCGGGTCAAAACTTCGGTTGCCAGGGCTGAGGCCAGGATATTGATCAGATTATTGCCCAGCAAAACCGAGCCAATCATGGTTTCCTGATCCGAGATCAGCTTATTGACCCTTCCTGCCGCCCGGTCGCCTTCGCGCTCAAGCTGGTGCATCCGGCCACGGCTGGCCCCGGTCAGAGAGGTCTCTGCCGCCGAAAAGATCGCCGACAGGCTCAATAGGGCAATGATCACAGGAATAATCACGATCATGGCAGCGGTCATGGCCTGGCCCCTTCACCAATAAGAAACGCAAACACGGCCTTGGGATCGACGGCCTTGGCGGTAAAGGCCGCGCCAATCGCCTTGGCCAGAATAAAGGTCAGGCTTCCGCCTTGTGCCTTTTTGTCCTGCTGCATGTGCGCGACCAAACGCTCGGCTTCAAATGGCATGCCGGGCAGGCCGGAAAGCTGGGTTGGTAGGCCACTGGCCGCAATCGCGCGCTCGGCTCGCAGCGCGTCTTGACCGCTGCAAAGCCCCTGAGCGGCGGAAAACCGAAACGCCTGCGCGCAGCCAATGGCCACCGCCTCGCCGTGCAGGAGTTCGCCATCAAAGCCGATCTCGGCCTCCAGCGCATGACCAAATGTGTGGCCAAGATTTAGCAGGGCGCGGCGTCCCGCCTCGCGCTCATCCTCGGCGACAATCTGCGCCTTCATGGCCACGCACGCGGCCACGGCATGGCTCAAGGCCTCAGGCTGGCGCGCCAAGACCGCCGCCGTGTTTGCCTCAAGCCAATCGAAAAAGGCTGCATCACCCAATAGCCCGTATTTCAAAACCTCGGCAAACCCAGCCCGCATTTCGCGGTCATTGAGCGTGTCCAGAAGGCTTAAATCCGCGAGCACCAGCCGCGGCTGATGAAAGGCCCCGATCAGGTTTTTGCCGCGCGGGGTATCGATCGCCGTCTTGCCGCCTACGGAAGAATCGACCTGGGCCAGAAGCGTGGTCGGGATCTGCACAAAATCGATGCCGCGCTTATAGATGGCCGCGGCAAAGCCGGCCAGATCGCCGACCACGCCGCCGCCAAAGGCGACCATCAGATCGCCCCGGTCAAGGCCAAGCGCCAGCAACTGGTCGCTCAAGCTCGCGAGGCCCTCGAAACTCTTAGACGCCTCGCCCGGCGGCACCGTAATCACATCAACCTTTAGGCCGCTCGCTTGCAGCGACCCGATAAGTCGCGCGCCATGCAGGGCATGGACACTGGCATCGGCCACCACCGCCACCCGGCGCGCGGGGCAAAACGGTGCTATGGCCGCGCCGGCCTGCTCAATCAGGCCATGGCCGATGATCACATCATAGGCCCGGCCGCCCAGACCGACGGGCACACTTGTCTGGGTCATAGGTTTTGGGCCTCTTGCCACGCGATCAGAGCATTTAGGACCGCATCGACCGAGGCCTGATGCGGCGTATCGCCGGTTTCGACGACTATATCAGCCTGGGCATAGAGGGGGTTTCGCACCTCAGCCAGCTTTTGCAGAACCTGGCGAGGGTCCTGATCCCGCAAAAGGGGGCGCGTATCCTTGCGACCAACCCGGCGCGCCAAAACATCAATATCGGCCTTTAGCCAGACCGAGACGGCCTTGTCCTTGATGAGTTGGCGGGTCTGTTCATTGACAAAAGCACCGCCGCCCGTGGCCAATATGTGGGGGGGGTCGTCCAATAGCCGCGCAATCACCCGCCGCTCGCCCTCGCGAAAAGCAGGCTCACCAAGGCTTGAGAAAATATCGCTAATGGTCTGGCCAGCTGCGCGCTCGACCTCATCATCGGAATCGCGAAACGGCACGCCAAGCACGGCTGCTAGCCGCCGCCCAATGCTGGATTTACCAGCCCCCATCAGCCCAACCAGGGCCACAGGCCGATCAAGACGCAAAGATGACTGGGTCACGACCAGCCCTGCCCGCGGCAAAAGACAATCACAACCGGTCCAAACAAGGCGAGACACTTTTCCATTCAAGCCCGAAGATATACGAAAAACACCGTCCACGCCAAGCTGATCGCCCGACTTGATCAAAACACCTTGCGCGCCTTAACCGCCTTGAGCATTTTTATGCCATAAGCGTTGGGTAGGTGATGCGGCGCTAAAGGAAACTTGCCGATGTTTAGACCCTCAGGCCTGGCCATGGCCCTTTGTCTGATTGGAC
>CANGCO010000052.1 GCA_947452365.1 Caulobacteraceae bacterium | reverse complement strand
GGATTTTGGGCGCAATACGAGTCCTCCTTATGCGCAATAATTCCAGCGCCTGATCGGGACAGCCCGGCCAAACGCCAACCTTATCGCCGCTCGGGAAAACCCGTTCGCTCAGCACACCCCGGCTGATCGAAGGACGACCGCGACAGGCAGGTCTCCTGGCTCGCGGGTCATAGCCGGTGCGTGCCGCCTTCCCAGATCACCGATCCAGTGGCCTATGACACGCGGACTCGCCGCTTACAGTTGCGGGGGCAGCCCGGGTCTTACACCCGAGTTCCCTTTTCATCCTCTCGCGAGGAACCTGACGCAGGATCGGGCTTAGGCGCGATGCCCGGCGGGGTCAAGCCTTGGATAGGGGGTGTCAATCTTGGCAAATCGTGCTCAAACTGGCGCCATGATCAAGGGCCTAGGGGGCAAACAAGGTGCTGTTACTGATTGCGGGACTGGTAATTTTCTTAGGCTGCCACACGATTGGCTATGGTCCTGCGGCTTGGAAAGTGGGCCTGACCGCTCGGCTTGGCCTAGGCGGCTATAAGGGTCTTTATTCGCTTCTATCGCTGGTCGGTTTTGTGCTCTTGATCATGGGTTATGGCCAGGCCCGCCTGATGCCAGAGGTTTTGTGGCCAAGCCCAAGCTGGACGCGGCATGCCACGATTGCCCTGATGTTGCCGGCCATGATCTTGCTGGTGGCAGCCTATGTGCCCAATAATGCCATCAAGGCGACGCTTGGCCATCCCATGATCCTCAGCGTCAAAACCTGGGCTGTTTCACATTTAATTTCAAATGGGACGGTCGGCGATCTTGTCTTGTTTGGCAGCTTTTTAGCCTGGGGTGTTTTGGCCTTTATCGTCTCACGCCGCCGCGACCGCGCCAATCCGCCAGAGGCTCGGCCGGTCACCCTTGGCGCCACGCTTGTGTGTGTGATCGCCGGATCGATTGTCTGGGCAGTGCTCTTGATGGGCGGGCACAGGCTGCTGATCGGGGTTAGTCCCTGGGGCTAGGCCTTGACCCCGACTCTAAGACGGCTCACTGCGAGAGCTACAGGGCGTCTGGCCCGCCCAAACAAAGACCCTGAATGCCATGAGCGTTGCGTTTACCAAGGAAGAAGACAGCGAGGCGGCGGCGGCTAATCTGCCCGATCGCCCGATCTCACCGCATCCCAACCTCGTCACGGCCAAGGGTTTGGCGGCGCTGGATCATGCCCTTGGTGAGGCGCAAAAGGCCTATGCGGCGGCCCAGGCCCTGGGCAGTGTGAGTACGGACCGCACGGCCATGGCCAGGGCGACGCGAGACCTTCGCTATTTTTCCGCCCGGCGAGGTTCGGCCCAACTGGTGCAGCCGACCGGTCCAGAGGATCAAGTGTTGTTTGGCCGCCGCGTAACCGTTGAGCGCGAGGATGGCCGCACCCAAAGCTTTCAGATCGTTGGCGAGGACGAGGCTGACCCCGCCTTGGGGGCGATTTCCTATATTTCGCCGCTTGCCCGCGCTGTGCTTAGCAAACAGGTGGGCGATGTCGTCACGGTCGGCGGTACTGAGGTCGAGATCATGGCCGTGGATCGGGCGAGCCTATAGCCGCAAGGCCCTAAGCCGCAAGGCATTGCCGATCACACATAGGCTGGACAGGGCCATGGCCCCGGCACCAAGGGCCGGGGACAGCATTAGGCCAAAGCCAGGAAATAGGACGCCTGCTGCGATCGGAATACTGGCACCATTATAGATGAAGGCCAGCACAAGATTTTGGCGGATATTGGCCATCACCGCGCGCGATAAATGGCGGGCCTTGGCAATACCCAGCAGGTCGCCATGCAAAAGGGTGATGGAAGCGCTTTCAATCGCAACGTCTGAGCCTGGGCCCATGGCGATGCCGACATCCGCAGCCGCCAGGGCTGGCGCGTCATTAACCCCGTCTCCCGCCATGGCCACCCGTCGACCCTCGCGCCTTAGGCGGTTTATCACGGCAGCTTTCTGGTCGGGCAGGACCTCGGCCAAAACTTCTTCAATGCCCAATGCCTTGGCCACGGCCTTGGCGGTTTTTTCATTGTCGCCCGTGATCATGATCAGCCTTAGGCCCTGGGCCTTGAGGATCATCAGCGCCTCAGGCGTTGTAATCTTTATCGCGTCGGAAATGCAGATCAGGCCTGCCAGCCTATAGTTTCGAGCGACAAATAAGGCGGTCGCGCCAATATGGCCAGCGCCCTGAGCGGCGATTTTTAGATCGGTAATATCAATGCCTTGGCGCTCAAAATATAGGGCATTACCGAGCATGATGGTCTCGCCCGCAACCTTACCCGTGACCCCAAGACCAAGGGGAGAGTCAAATGCGTTCACCGGGCAAAGGGCCAGACCTTGCGCCTTGGCAGCGGCGACAATCGCGCGGGCTACGGGATGCTCGCTGGCGGTTTCGAGGCTGGCGGAGAGGCGCAGAAGTTCGGACTGGCTCTGGCCGTCCAGGGCTATGACCTCGGTCAGTGTAGGGTGGCCCTCGGTCAAGGTGCCGGTCTTGTCGAGCACTAGGGTGTCGACCCGCTCCAGACGCTCTAAGGCCTCGGCCGAGCGTACCAATATGCCAGAGCCTGCCCCGCGGCCGACCCCCACCATGATCGATAAGGGCGTGGCCAGGCCAAGCGCACAGGGGCAGGCAATGATTAGCACAGAGACGCCCGTGACCAGGGCATAGGCCAGCCGCGGCTCAGGCCCGACCAGGCCCCAGACCAGAGCAGTTAGGGCAGCAAACGCCAAAACCATAGGCACGAATATGGCCGAAACCTCATCGGCAAGACCCTGGATCGGTGCGCGGCTACGCTGGGCTTGAGCGACCATGGCAACAATGCGCGCTAGCAAGGTATCGGCCCCGACCTTTTGCGCCTGCATGACAAAGCTTCCGGTCATGTTCAGCGCCCCGGCAATAACAAGGTCACCTTGAGCCTTGGTAACGGGCATGGATTCGCCGGTCACGAGGGATTCATCGATCGCCACCCGACCTTCCAGAATGACCCCATCGACCGGGACTTTTTCGCCGGGCCGGACCCGTAAATGGTCGCCGGGCTGGACCTTATCGAGGGCAATATCGGTCTCAGTCCCGCCCGGTCCGATCCGGCGGGCCTGGCTTGGCGCCAGACCTAGCAGCGCACGGATGGCATCCGATGTGTGCGCGCGGGCTTGCTGTTCAAGCATCTGGCCTAGCAAGACCAGCACCGTGATGACGGCTGCGGCCTCAAAATAGGTCGGTAAGCGTCCGTCTCTGAGCCTTAATTCCGGCGGAAAGATCTGTGGGGTCAGGACAGCGAACAGGCTGTCCAGCCAGGCCACGCCTGTGCTCATGGCGACCAAGGTGAACATGTTTAGATGGCCGGTACGCACCGACCGCGCCGCCCGCACAAAAAACGGCCAGCCGCACCCGAGCACAACTGGGGTCGATAGGGCGATCTGCAGCCAATCAGAGAGGCGCCCGCTAATCAGGGGCTGCCCCGTGACATGGCCCCCCATTTCCAGCCCAAACACAGGCAAGGTCAGGACAAGACCGATCCAGAACCGGCGTGTGAAGTCGGCGAGTTCCGGCGAGGCGGGGTTTTTAGGGTCTGAGCCATCGGGCTCCAGCGCCATGCCACAGGCTGGACAGGCGCCGGGCATGGACTGCCGGACCTTGGCATGCATGGGGCAGGTATAGGTCGTCATGGCGCTGATTCCAGATAAACTTGGATATCAAACGTCAAGCCGAGCGGGGCCGGGGTCCATGTCTTAACCCCGGTTCGTGCAAGAAACGTCCCCTTATCCGCGGATAAGGGGACGCAGAGGGTCAGGTCAGATCGTCGCCGCCTTTAGGTCAGCATTGACGGCGGCCTTGAACAGGGTTGCCATAATGGCCGGTGTGGTTGGGCGCGGATTGCTGCCGGTCGAGGGGTCGTTTTGCGCGTGCTCACCAATCGTGTCGGCCTGGTCGAGCGGCACACCAAGAGCGGCAAGGCCTTCAGGAATGCCGAGGCTTTTACGGAAACTCAAGACCCAGGCCAGGACCGCATCAAAGCCTTCACCGTCGAGATCGAGGAACCTAGCCAGTCGGCCCATGCGGTCTTGAATGGCCGGGCGGTTGAACATCATGACATAGGGCAGGACCACGGCATTGGTTAGCCCGTGATGGGTGTCATAAAAGGCTCCAACCGGGTGGGAGATTGAGTGCACGGCGCCTAGGCCCTTTTGAAACGCGGTCGCGCCCATGCTGGCGGCGGCCAGCATCATGGCGCGGGCCTCTATGTCATGGCCATTGGCGCAGGCCCTTGGCAGGAAGTCCTTGATCAGGCGCATGCCCTCCAGCGCGATCCCATCGGCCATGGGGTGAAATCCCGGCGCGCAATAGGCTTCAAAACAATGGACAAAGGCGTCAATGCCGGTGGCGGCGGTAATATGGGCGGGCAGGCCTGTGGTCAGTTCAGGGTCGGATATGACCACCACGGGCATCATTTTGGGATGGAAGATGATCTTTTTCTCGTGGGTATCTTCCTTGACCACCACCGAGGCGCGGCCAACTTCTGAGCCCGTACCCGCCGTGGTCGGCACGGCAATGACCGGGGCAATCCCGGCTGGATCAGCCCGGGTCCACCAGTCGCCAATATCTTCAAAATCCCAAAGCGGGCGGGTCTGGCCGGACATAAAGGCAATCGCCTTGCCGACATCGAGGCCGGAACCACCACCAACGGCAACCACACCGTCGTGTTTGCCAGCGCGATAGACGGCGACCCCGTCATCGACATTCTTGGCCACCGGATTGCCGCGCACCTCGGCATAGAGGGCAAAGGGCAGGTCGGCGGCCTTCAGCGCGGCATGAACGGCGGCGATGATGGATGTATCGGCTAGCCCCTTATCGGTTACGACGAGGGGACGGGTGATGCCATTGGCGCGGCAGATTGCGCCTAGCTCGGCAATGCGGCCAGGGCCGCTAATGATCTTGGTCGGATAGTTCCAATTGCCAGTGAGAACGGCGGTCATGATTAATCCTTGGTCGAAAGACGGAAATGATAGGATTTGGCGCGGGTCAGGTGCTCATAGCCAAGCTGGCTTAGGGTGACACCGCGGCCGGTATCTTTAACCCCGGTCCAGGCCAGGGCCGGGTCCAGATAGTCGCAGCGATTGAGGAACACAGTGCCGGTTTCAATCTGGCGGGCAATATGGTGCGCGGCCTTGGGGTCCTCGCTCCAGATCGCAGCGGTCAGGCCAAACGGGCTGTCATTCATCAGGCCAATGGCTTCTTCATCGCTTTTGACCTTCATTATGCCGACCACGGGGCCAAAGGACTCGTCCTTCATGACCGACATGGTGTGATCGACGCCGGTCAGGATTTGCGGGGCAAGATAGGGCGTGCCATCGGCATTGGCGGCAAAGTCTGAAGGGTTTAGGTGCGCCTTGGCGCCCGCGGCCACAGCCGCCTTGATCTGGCCGCGCACATAATCGGCGGCTGAGGTCTTGACCATGGGGCCGAGCGTGGTGGCGGCATCCATGGGATCGCCGAGGATATAGGTCTTGGTCAGGGCCACCGCGCCCTCAACAAAGGCGTCATACAGGCTTTCATGCACATAGATGCGTTCAATGCCGCAGCAGCTTTGACCTGAATTGAAGAAGGCGCCATCGACCAGGGTCTCGACCGCATGGGCCAGATTGGCATCAGCGCGAACATAGGCTGGGTCCTTGCCACCCAGTTCCAGGCCCACCCCAATAAAGTTTCCGGCGGCGGCGCGTTCAATCACCTTGCCCGCCTCAACCGAGCCGGTGAAACAGACCATATCGACATGGCGATCGGCTATGATCTTGGTCGTCTGGTCATGGCTAAGCGCCAGATTGCGCAAGAGGCCTGCAGGAAAGCCGGCCATATCGGCGGCCTTTTGGAACCGCTCCCCGACCAGCAAGGTTTGGGCCGCGTGCTTGAGCAGGACCGCATTACCGGCCATCAGGGCTGGGACAATGGAATTGACAGCGGTCAAATAAGGATAATTCCAAGGCGCGATCGTGAACACCACGCCCAGTGGCTCACGCGCGACATAGCGCTCAAAACCCGGCTGTGCGGCGGGGACGACGGGGGCGAGGGCCGCATTGGCAATCGAGATCATGAAATGGCCACGCTCAGCAAAGCCTTTCAGCTCGCCCGCACCATAACGCACGGGCCGACCCATTTGCTGGGCCAGTTCGGGCACGATCTCGGCCTCCATAGACAGCATGGCCTCGATAAAGGCGGTGCAAAGGGCGGCGCGCTCAGGGATGGAGCGCGCTTGCCACAGCTTTTGCGCCGCCCTTGCCGCGGTCACAGCCGCCAAAATATCGGCCTCTTTGGCAAAGGGACGTGAGGCCAGGACCTCGCCATTGACTGGAGAGACGCAAGAAAACAAAGACATATCGGCTCCTAGACCTTAGATAATTTCGAAATAGCGGCGCAATTGCCAGTCGGTAATGGCCTTGCGCGATTCGCGCTCTTCCCATTCGCGTGTGGCGGCATAATGGTCAACAAATGCATCGCCAAACAGGGCCCGCGCAGGCTTTGAGGCTTTCAGCCTTTGGGCCGCTTCCCACAAGGTGCTGGGCAGACTCATCTTGGCCGGGAAGCGCCGCTCATAGGCATTGCCCTCGATCGGGGCAGTCGGTTCGATCTTGTTCTCGATACCCCAGAGGCCAGAACCAATCGCGGCGGCAAAGGCGATATAGGGGTTAATATCGGCCGCAGCGATGCGGTACTCAACCCGCTGGCTCTTGGGCGCGCCACCTATGACGCGCAGGGCACAGGTGCGGTTTTCATAGCCCCAGCTGGCGCTGGTCGGGGCCCAATAGCCCGGGATCAGGCGGGTATAGCTATTGACCGTGCAGGCGATCATGCTGAGCAGTTCGGGCATCAGGGCCTGCTGGCCGCCAACAAACCAGCGCATGGTATCGCTCATGCCCAGAGGCTTGGACTCGTCATAAAACACTGGCTTGCCAGACTTTTCATCGACCAGAGACACATGCAAATGGCCTGATTGGCCGGGCCAGTCGGCGGACCATTTGGCCATAAAGGTCGCCATCCAGCCCTTACGCTGGGCCAGGATCTTGGTCATGGTCTTGAATAGGGCGGCCTTATCGGCCGAGGCCATGGCGTCATCATATTTGATCGCCGCTTCCAGCACGCCAGGGCCGGTTTCGGTATGCAGGCCTTCCAGCTCCATGTCCATGTCCAGGCACAGATTCATCAGGTCGTGATAGAATTCTGAATGCACCGTATTGCGCAGCACCGAATAGCCGAAATAGCCGGGGCTGATGCTATTGAGGCCGCGATAGTCTTTTTCGCGCACGGAATGCGGGGTTTCTTCGAACATGAAGAACTCAAATTCGGCCGATGACTTGACCCCAAAGCCAAGGCTCGAGGCGCGCTCGATAATGCGGCGCAGGACTGAGCGCGGGCAGATCGCCTCCATCTTGCCGGTAAACTCGCTCAAGATTAGGGGCATATTGTTTTCAAATGGCAAGAGCCGGGTGGTTTCGGGCAGGAGCCTTACCCCCGCATCGGGATAGGCCGTGTGCCAGCCGGTCATGGTGGTATTGTCATAGAGCTGGTCATTACTGTCCCAGCCCAGCACCACATCGCAAAAGCCATAGCCGCTTTCAAGCGCCGATAAGAGCTTGTCCTTGGCCATGTATTTGCCGCGCAGGACGCCATCCATATCGAACACGCCAACCTTGGCATAGGGCAGGTCAGACTGCTCGACATAGCGTTTTAGGTCGGCTGCCGTCTTGGGGTGTTTGTCGGTTCTGGCGTTTGCACTCATGGTCTTGCCTCTCAAAAAGAAAGGGCGAAGGGAGATATGGCATCACCCTTCGCCCTGTAACATGGTTTCGCTTAAGGCTTATTTTTCGCCGACAGCCGCTTCGGCCGCAGCAATGGCAGTGGCGCGTTCAGCAATCTTGTCGCCGACGGGCGGGCCCTTAAAGCGGCGCGACTCCAGACCAAACCAGGCTGCGATCGTTAGTATGCCAATGGCGGCCAACACCTTGAGGGCCAACTGGTTTGGCGGCTGGACGCCGACATAGAAGATCACGCCCGAGATCAGGATGCAAAGTACCGCAACGACGCGGAACATTGGCCCCATGTCCCACGGCCCCATTTCGGTCCAGCTGCGGCGATAGGCAAACAAGCCCGCGGCAATCGGCATGGCATAGGACAGATAAAGCGCGATCGAGGTCACAGACACCACGGTCGAATAGGCATCGGCATAGGCGGTAAAGGCCACAGCCAAGGCCGCCGTCGTCCAGATCGCCGCCACCGGGGTGCGCCAGCGCTTGCTGACGGCCTTGAGATACTTGGAACCGGGAAGCCCATCATCACGGGCAAAGGCATAGGTCATGCGCGAAGCCGAGGTCACGGTGGCCAGGCCGCACAAGAACTGGGCGACAAAGATCATGACATAGAGGGCCATGCGCAGGGTCTCTGGCACGCGGGCATCCATGACATAGAAAAAGACATTCCAGCCCTGCTTGGCGGCTTCGCTCATATCGGGGATGGCCATGACAAAGACGCAGGAGAAGATCCAAGCAAATAGGGCTGCCCAAAACACCGAATGGATGATGGCGGTTGGAACCCGCTTGGCCGCGCCTACGGTCTCTTCAGACGTATGCGCTGAAGCATCATAGCCGGTCAGGGTATAGATGGGCAGCAAGAGGCCCAGGAAGAAGACTAGGAACATGGACCCAGACTGTGGCCAGACCCCGCCGCCGGCATCACCGGAATAATTGGTAAAGGTCCAAAGGCGGCTGAAATCGTGGGTGGGGGAGTAATAAAACAGGGTCGCCGTCAAGACCACGGTGCCGGCCAAGATCAGATAGCCGGACAGGTCGGTCAGCTTGGTCGTGAACCTAATCCCCAAATGATTGATCAGGGCATGGGCACCGGTCACCACGATCATAAAGATCAGTTGCGGCATATATCCGGCCTCAACGCCTAGGGCCTTACCAAAGGCCCCAACAAAGAAGGTAAAGGTCCCGACATTGATCGCCGCCAAGACCGTGATGAGGCCCAAAAGGTTCATCCAGGCCGTCAGCCAGCCCCAGAACCGGCCGCCAAGGATCGAGCTCCAGTGGTAAAGTCCGCCTGCGGTTGGAAAGGCTGAGGCAATCTGGGCCATGCCCAGGGCAAAGATCAGTGCGGCAAGGCCGCCGACAAGCCAGCCAATACCAAGGGCAGCGCCCCCCGCGCCGCTCAAGCCCTGGGCCAGCGAATTAACGCCGCCCGACAGGATACAGATGATCGAGAACGAGATCGCGAAATTGGAGAAATGGCCCATGGTGCGCGAGAGCTCTTGCGCATAGCCCATCTTGTGCAATCGGCTCACATCGTCCTTGTGCAGCTCGTCATTGGATTCTGTCATATGATTTAACCCCCCTAGGTCATCAGATTGAACGTCCGTGCTATCGGCAAACATTCAGCATGGCTTTAGCCAATAGCGTCAAGAGCCCTCTTGAGCATGGGCGCGAGGATCTTGGCCCAAGCGGCTTGATCTGACGCGTTTTTGATCAGGTCATTGCGCATTTCGATCATCAAGCAGGGCAGGCCAAGGGCCTGAGCATGGCGATTTAGGGTGTAATAAAACCGGTCCTGACCCGAATAGGGTTCGTTATCGCCGATCACTAGGGCCGGATCGACCGATAGGCCCGCTTTTACCGCATCGGCCATGCGCCGATCGGCATTATAAACAAGGCCCAGATGCCAGGGTCTTTGCTGGCCATGAAAAACCGGCACATAGCTGTGCAGGGCGACCATGGCGCGAATCTGCGGACCTAGCCGGGTGCGGGTCTGGGCAATCTCTTGATGAAACGGCGCGTGATAGGCCGCGATTCGGGCCGCGATCTGGGCCTGGGTCAGGCCCGTATTGCCGGGTATCTGCGTGGCCTCGCTAACGGCTGCAATCGCGTCCATATCGTCTGGATGACGGTTACAATCGATCAGGAGGCGCGAGGCCTGAGCCAGGATGGCGGGGCTATCGAGTTGGTCGGATAGGCCCTGGGTCAAGCCCGCCGCGCCCGGGTCCCAGGCAATATGATCGGCGCGCTGGTCCTCGGTCAGGCCTAGATTGTGGTGAATGGCCGGCATGGTATTGCTGGCATGGTCACAGACAAACAAGATTGGCCCCTTGCCCTGCGGCCGCAAGATCAGGGGCGCAACAGGCTCTAGGTTTTCAAGACTGGTGCCATGGCTGTGGGGCGGCTGTGTGTCGGGTGTTGGCATGATCTGGGTATGGAATGACCTGCAAGGCTTGGCAAGTTTGATCGTCTGTTCAATCCATCAATGCCGCGCGCAGAACAAAAGCGCTTTCCAAGCCCAAGAATTGGCCCCTAGACTGCCAAAAAAGCACCAGGAGACGCGCCATGCATATTGCCAATGCCCAAAACCCGACCCGCGATCAGCAGTTTGCCGCAGTGACCCGCGATGATGGTCAACCCATTTATATGCTCAATCTGCTGAAATTTCGCGACAAGGCGGTCTATGCCGATGGCCGCGCAACAGACCTGACGGGTCAAGAGGCCTATGCCCTTTATGGGCGGGCCATGACCAAGCTGGTGGCTGCTGCCGGTGGCAAGCTGGTGTTTAGCGCCAAGGTCCGCGGCCTATTGATTGGCGAGTTGGATGAGCTGTGGGATTCGGTCGGGATCATGATGTATCCCTCATTCAAGGCCATGGCCGCAATCACATCATCGCCAGACTATGCCGAAATTCATGTCCATCGTGATGCAGGCCTAGCCGGTCAGGTGCTGATTGAGACCGTGATGGGCTAGACGCTGACGGCCATACGCGCCTAGTCTGTCAAAAAACAAAACCGGGAGCGACTCCATGGCCAAGGCCGATCAGCAATCCTTTGACGCCGTTATTGTCGGGGCCGGATTTTCGGGCCTCTATATGTTGCATAAGTTGCGCCAGCTTGGCCTGACCGCGCGGGTGTATGAGGCCGGTGATGGTGTTGGCGGCACCTGGTATTGGAACCGTTATCCGGGCGCGCGGGTCGATGTTGAAAGCCAGGAATATTCCTATTCCTTCGATGAGGCCTTGCAGGACGAATGGGTTTGGACCGAGCGCTATTCCACCCAGCCCGAATTGCTGCGCTATATTAATCATGTCGCTGACCGGTTTGACTTGCGGCGCGACGTCCAGCTTGAGACTAGGGTGCAAGCGGCCAAATATGACGAGGCCAGCGCGCTTTGGACCGTCAGCACAGATCGCGGCGAGGTCGTCTCGGCCCGCTATTGCATTATGGCGACGGGCTGTCTGTCTGTGCCCAATGAGCCCAATTTCCCGGGGCAAGATCAGTTTAAGGGCCCGACCTATCACACCGGGCGCTGGCCGCATGAGGGCGTGGATTTTACCGGCAAGCGGGTCGCAGTGATTGGCACAGGCTCTTCGGCCATCCAGTCCATCCCCCAGATCGCCGCCCAGGCCGAGCAAATTTATGTGCTGCAAAGAACGCCCAATTACAGCGTCCCGGCGCATAATGCGCCGATCGATCCTGCGGCACTGGCGGACTGGAATGCCAATCGCGCCGCCCGTCGCCAAGCGCAAAGGGCATCAGTCTCGGGCATTTATGCCGCTGATCCGACCGAGATCTTGGCCATGGAGGTCTCGGCCGAAGAGCGTCAGGCGCGGTACGAGGAACGCTGGGCCAAGGGCGGGTTCTGTATTGGCGCAACCTTTGCCGATATGGGCATAGACAAGGCCGCCAATGATACGGCTGCCGCCTTTGTCGCCGACAAGATCCGGTCCATGGTCAAGGACCCTAAGGTGGCCGAGGCCCTGGTACCCAAGGATTACCCTTTTGGCGCCAAGCGCCTATGCGTCGATACCGGCTATTATGAGACCTTTAATCGGGGCAATGTCAGCCTGATCGATCTTAATGCCAGCCCGCTTGATCGCATCACTGCCAAGGGCGTTCAGGTCGACGGCGAAGAGATTGCGGTCGATGCCATCGTGTTTGCCATCGGCTTTGACGCCATGACCGGGGCGCTGAGCCGGATCCATATCCATGGAAAGGGCGGCCAGGCCTTGAGTGAAGTCTGGGAGGCCGGTCCGCGCAGCTATCTTGGCCTGATGGTGGCCGGTTTTCCTAACCTGTTCACCGTCACCGGCCCGGGCAGTCCTTCAGTCCTGTCCAATATGTTGGTCTCGATCGAGCAGCATGTCGAATGGATCAGCGACTGTATTGGTCACCTGCAAGACCGGCAATTGGCCAGTATCGAGGCCATGCCAGACGCCCAGGATGCCTGGGTCGATCATGTCAATGAGGTCGCCAATATGACCCTGCATGTCCAGGCCTCGTCCTGGTATTTAGGCGCTAATATTCCGGGCAAGCCGCGGGTCTTTATGCCCTATATTGGCGGGGTCGGGCTTTACCGGGAAAAATGCGATGATGTTGCGGCCAAGGGTTATGAGGGCTTTGCCTTGAAATCTGCGGCGACTGTGGGCTAGGCAGGTCGGCAAAATTTTGGCAACCTAGGGTTCAGACCTGCGTTTTGAGTCGAGGCCCATGACCGATATCTTGCTGGACCGTCCTATTGACACCCAGACCCTTGAAGAGGCCTTGATCGAACTTCGCCAATTAAACCGGCCAGAGCTAAGGCCGGTAACCCCCTGGACCATGCTCGCCGCGGCCACCTTTGCCGCGGCGGCGGCCTTGACGTTTGCCGCGACCGTGATCCTGGCGCGGCCGTCCGTGACTGTGCCGATTTCGGTGGAGCATGGGGTTAGGTAGGACCGCCGCCTAGCTAAACCGCCAAGCCTCCGCCGCCGCGCGCCTTAGGGCCGCAGACTTGTGCAGGGTCTCTTCATATTCGGCGTCGGGGTCGCTGTCGGCGACAACGCCGCCGCCGGCCTGGACATACATGATACCGTCCTTAAACAGCGCCGTGCGCAGCAGGATACAGGTATCGACCGAGCCATCGGCGCTGATATAGCCCGCCGCCCCGGCATAGCCGATGCCGCGCTTTTCGCTTTCCAGCTCGTCAATAATCTCCATGGCCCGAACCTTGGGCGCGCCAGACACAGTGCCAGCGGGCAGGGCGGCCATGATCACATCGACCGGGTCAATGCCGTCTGGCGCATCGCCCTCGACGTTTGAGACAATGTGCATGACATGGCTATAGCGCTCTATGCCAAAGCTTTGGGTGACGCGGACATTGGGGCCAGACCTGGTCTTTTGCGGGCTGGGATCGTTCTGACCCGGCTTTTGCAACATGGCGACGCGGCCAACATCATTGCGGCCAAGATCGAGCAACATCAGGTGCTCGCTCAGTTCCTTAGGGTCATTGAGCAGGTCGTGTTCGAGCGCAAGATCCTCTTCCGGCGTCTTGCCGCGCGGGCGGGTGCCGGCGATTGGGCGGATGGTGATCTTATTGTCGCGCAGGCGCACCATGATTTCTGGGCTGGAGCCTGCCAGCTGGAAATTGCCAAAATTGAGGAAGAACAGATAGGGCGAGGGATTCATCCGCCGCAGGGCCCGATAAAACGCAAACGAGTCCAGCGCAAACGGCGCCCGGAACCTTTGGCTTGGCACCACCTGGAATATGTCACCGGCGCGGATATAGGTCTTGGCCTTCTCGACCATGGCCTTATAGGCCTCGCGGCTGAGCGGCGAGGTGAATTCACCCGGATCATAGGCAGGTCTTGGCGCATGATGCGCTAGTGGGCGGCGCAGATCGGCAATCGTCGCCTCAAGCCGCTGCACCGCTGCGGCATGGGCTTCCTTGGCACTGAGCGGGCCGGTCCGCACCGTCGTGACCAGAATGATTTCCTGACCGATGGAATCGAACACGGCCACAATCTGGGGCCGGATCATAACGCCGTCGGGCAGGTCTAGGGCATCGGGATTGATGTCTGGTAAGGTTTCGGCCAGCCGCACCATGTCATAGCCGATGGCGCCAAAAAGGCCAGACACCATGGGCGGCAGGTCCTTGGGCAGGGCAAATTGCGAGCGGGCGACCAGAGCGCGCAGGCTGTCTAGAGCGCCGCCCGCCTGGGGCAAATAGGTTTCGCTGGCAATGGCGGCCTCACCCTCGGCAATCTCAGCCTGATTGCCCCGGCAGCGCCAGACCAGATCGGGCTTCATGGCCACAATTGAATAGCGCCCGCGCCAAGTGCCGCCCTCGACCGATTCATAGAGAAACGCATAGGTGCGGCCATGGCCGATCTTGAGATAGGCCGAAACCGGCGTTTCCAGATCATCAATGATCCGGGTCCAGACCACCTGGGCCTGACCCGTAGCATAGGTGCTTTCAAAAACGTCCGAGGCCGGCTGGAAACTCATTTGGCCTTGTCCGGGGCGGGTTTGGCGGGGCTGGCCGTATCATCGACGGCCTTGCGGCTATCGATGGGCGCCAGACCGAGGGCCTGACGTCCATGATTGCTGTCAATCTGGGCCTTGACCGCGATACGGGCAGCCTTGCGGCCCAGCTGGCCCAACTCGTCAAACAATTGCATGGTCACTTGCGGACGCTGGTCCTCAGCAATCCTAGCGGCCTGGGCCAGATTGCCCGGGGTGATGCTATTGAGCTTGGCCACCACAACCCCAAACTGGATGTCGGGGCCGGTAAAGGTCTCGCCCGCCTTGGCCCCAAACGCCTTGCCGAGAATATCGGGCGAAACGGTGTGGATGTTTTGGGATTCAGCGCGGTTCAGATTGCTGACATGGCCAACCGGCGCGCCAATCGAGGTCGCGACCGCTTCGAGGCTTTCGCCCTTTTTGACGCGGGCGATGAGCGCATCGGCCTTGGCCTGCAGACGCTTCATCATTTCCTGGCTCAGCCAGGCGCGGGTCAGCGGCACGCGGATATCATTCAGATTGGGCAGGGCCGGGGCGATAATCTTATCGACCTTGACCGCATAATATTCGCCCGAGGTCTCGTCCTCGACATCGCTCTCGCCGCCTTCGGGCAGGCCATAAGCCGCGCGCAGCAGTTTTTCCGACACGCCCGGGACCGGCTGACCCATCCGGTCGCCACCCTTTTGCGAGACGGGGGGCAGGGACACGGCCATGACGCCGGCCTTTTGCGCCGCCTCGGTCAGAGAGGCCCCGCCCGTATGGGCGTCTTCATACTTTTGCACTGTGTCATAGATTTTTTGCGCAGCCGCATCGCCGCGCAACTGGGCTTCCAGTTGCGGACGGATCTCAGCTAGGCTGACCGTACGGCCGGGCGTAATGCCAAGCAGCTTGATCACACCTAGGCCAAGCGTGCCCTGCACAGGCCCACTGACCTGACCGGGTTTGAGGCCAAAGGCGGCCTCAGCGATTTTGGGGTCGGGAATGGCGGTCTTGGCCGTGTCTGGATAGATCACGGCCTCATAGCCAACAGCCTTGGCAAGCTTGCTAGGGTCTTCGCCGCGGCCCAGACGCGCCGCGATGACCGCCGCCATGGCCGCATCCTTGGCCGGAACCTGAACAAAGGCGCGCTTTTCAGGCGTTGAGAGCGAATCCTTCTTAAAGGCGTAAAGCTTGTCCAGATCGGCCTGATTGATGCTCATGCTCGGGGCAAGGGCCTTGGCACTGAAACGCACCACGGTCAGGGCGCGCATTTCAGGCATCATGAGCTGGCTTGCGTGTTCCTTCATAAAGCCCTGAAGGACGGCATCGCTTGGCGCGGTCAAGGGGGCGACCATGCGCGGATTGATCGAGATAAAGCTGACATCGCGGGTTTCGAGGCCATAGGCGGCAATCAGGGCACCATAGATACGCGGCGCGCGCAGACCCGCAACAATCCCGGCCGTATAATGGCTCTGGGACAGTTCGTCGCGCAAATAGCCTTCGAACTTGGCCTCGGTTAGCTGGTTTTCAGCCAGTTTTTGCGCATAGGCCTGCTTGTCAAACTTGCCTGAAATCGGGTCGAAAAAGGCTGTGGTCTTGCGGATTTCCTTGACTACCATGGCATCCGACGGCTTGATCCCAGAGCGGGTAATCACCTCGGCCATGGCTTCATTGTCGGCAATTTCGTTTTGGATACGCGTATCTAGCCCGGCCTTGACCGCATCCTCTACGGATACGGGTTGGCCCGCGCGTTGCTCGGCCTGGCGCCGATAATTATCGAACATGCGCTTAAAATCAGCCGAAGACACCTGGCGGCTCCCAGCCGTGATGACAGCATCAGAAATCTTGCCCTTAAAGACATCGCGAACGCCAAATACGGCAAAGCTGATGACTAGAAAGCCAATCAGGACACTGGCAACCCAGGACTTGGCGAAGGTGCGGATGACTGCAAGCATGGAAGGTGTCGACCTTTGCAAAGCGATGGACAGGCCCGGCCAAGGCTGGCCAGAATGTTTCGGTAAGGACGTATAGTAGAGCCACCTAAGGTCGGGCAAGGCTTGGCGGTCATTGTTAACGTCAAAACAGCCGATTATGGACATGGCGGGCGGCATGGCCTAGGCCATGGGCGTTTCGTTTGGGGGGAATTTGACATGTCACCGCGGCCGCTGATTGCTGGAAACTGGAAGATGAACGGGCTGGGTCTTGATCTGGACGAGGCCCGGGCGATTGGCGCGGCGGTCGAGCAGGGCACCTTTGGCGCGCGTGTCGCGCTTTGCCCTCCCGCAACCTTAGTCGACCGCATGGCCCAGACCTTGATGGGCCTGCCAGTCTCGGTCGGCGGACAGGACTGTAGCCCAAAGGCGGCCGGGGCCTATACCGGTGATGTCAGCGCCGCCATGCTGGCCGAGGCCGGGGCGCGGCTGGTCATTCTGGGCCATTCCGAGCGCCGCGCCGGGCATGGTGAAACCGATGCCCTAGTCGCCGCCAAGGTGCTCGCGGCCATTAGCGCCGGTTTGGAGCCGATTGTCTGTGTCGGTGAAAGCCTTGAGCAAAGACAAGCGGGCGAGGCCTTGAGCGTCGTGGCAAGTCAGTTGGCCGGATCAATCCCCTCTAGCATTGGCGACGCAGCCTTTGCTGTGGCCTATGAGCCGGTTTGGGCCATCGGCACGGGCCTGACCCCAAGCCTTGCCGAGATTGAGGCTGTGCATATTGCCCTTCGCTCGGGTCTGGTTCAGGCCTTTGGCGATGCTGGGCAGCGGGTGCCGATCCTGTATGGCGGCTCAGTCAAGGCGGCGAATGCGGCCGAAATCTTGGCGATCCCAGAGGTTGGTGGCGCGCTCGTCGGCGGCGCCGCCTTGAAGGCCAGCGACTTTATGCCCATTATAGCAGCGGCCTAAGGCGGCCTCACAGGCCCAAGGGGGCTTTGCGTCTGACGGCGCATGGTGATAGACGGGGCAGCTTACACCAAGGCCCAAACCTTAAGGCGCGTTCGTTCATGTTGCTTGGCATTCTTTTGACCATCCATATTCTGGTATGTATCGCGCTCGTGGGCGTGATCTTGCTGCAGCAGTCCGAAGGTGGCGCTCTGGGCATGGGCGGCGGCGGAGCCGGGGGCGGCATACTGTCATCGCGTGGTACGGGTGATCTTTTGACCCGCACCAGCTGGGGCCTTGGCATTACGTTTTTTGTGCTGAGCCTGGTTTTGACCCTGATTGCTGGCCATAATCGCGCCAGTTCATCGGTTGTCGACCGGGTTAAGATTGACGGTATTGACCTGAATGCGGTCAAGCCTCTGACGCCTGCGCCCGCACCGGCTCAGCCTGCAACGGATGCGGGCGGCCTTCTGGCCCCGACCCCTCAAGTGCGCGCCGTGGCCCGGCCGGCAGCGTCGGCACCTATGGCTGCGAAGCCCGCGACCGTGCCCGTGCCAAAGCCTGACGCCAAGACCCCGTGATTTTTCGCAATATTTGAGTGATTAAGCTCAAGCCTTTTGCCGAATCACCTCTAATCTGAGTGCCCATGACCCGCTATATTTTCATCACTGGCGGCGTGGTTTCCTCGCTTGGAAAAGGCCTCGCCTCCGCCGCTCTTGGC
>CANGCO010000051.1 GCA_947452365.1 Caulobacteraceae bacterium | reverse complement strand
ATGTCGCTCTCCTTCATGATCAGGAGATCTTCACCCTCGATCTTCACTTCCGTGCCCGACCACTTGCCGAACAGGATGCGGTCGCCAGCCTTAACGTCTGGGACAATATATTTGCCACTTTCATCGCGGGCGCCGGGGCCAACAGAAATGACTTCGCCTTCTTGGGGCTTTTCCTTGGCGGTATCGGGGATGATGATCCCGCCCTTGGTCTTTTCTTCTTCTGCAACGCGCTTGATCAATACGCGGTCACCGAGGGGACGAAACTTCATCTTTAGTCTCCGTTTGAAACGGTTGTCATTTAAGGGATGTAGCTGGGAGCCAAGCCGATTAGCAGCCGAAGCCCCCGAGTGCTAACAGGTGTCAGGTATGGAGGCACAGGCGGCAAGTCAAGGGCTTAGGGCCGCGATTTTGACCAATAAATTTTGTTCCATGGACGACACCATAGATTATTCGCCCGCAACAGCTTGCCTAGTCTTGGCCTTGGACGGACAAGGGGCCATATCATTGGTCATGATGAGACCTTTGGGGGACCGAACTTGACCACTTTGCACATGAGCCTGTTTTTGGCCGTGATCGCCTGTTTGATGGGGGCGGGCCTTGGGGCTCTGGCCTTGCTGCGTCCGGGCCGGGTCTTGACCATGGTCGGCTTGTCCTTACGCGAAGGCGTTGCCCACAGTGTCTCAGAGGTCCGCGCCACCTATGGCGGTCTGTTTTTTGTCTCACATTCGGGCACGGCCCTGGCCTTGGCCCTGTCGCCCAAGATTGGCGCCTGTATGGCCGCAGCCCTTGGACTAGCATGGTCGGGCGCAGCCTTTGGCCGGGTTGTCTCCATGATCACGGATCGGACAGTGAGCCGCTTCAATCTTGGGGCCACAGCCTTTGAAGCCTTAATGGGCCTAACGCTTGCCACACCGCTTTGGGCCTATATGCGCCTGATCCATCTGAGCTTGAACGGCGCGATCTAGCGGAGGTTGACGGCTTGGTTGGGGTGAGGTACGTTGGAACATCTGTTATAACGAGACCCGCCATGATCCAGCTCAAACTCACCAAGATCGGTAATTCGGTCGGCATTGTTTTGCCGAAGGAGCTTCTTGCTCAATTGAAGGTCGGCCTCGGCGACACCCTGTTTTGCAGCGAGGTGCCCGATGGTGTGAGGATGACCGCCTATGATGAGGGCGTGGCAGATGATCTGAAGCTGGCGGAGGACATTATGCGGTCTCGCCGTAATGTCTTGAGGGCCTTGGCGAAATGACCGAGCCCAACTGGGTCTCGGCCAAGGTTGCTCTAGCGATCCATAGCGCCCAGCTGGCAGAGCATGGTGGCGCGGACGGCGTGAGGGATATTGGCCTATTAGAATCGGCCATGGCCCGGCCTCAAAACCTATTTGCCTTTGGAAGCCCCGATCTGTCGGATTTGGCGGCGGCCTATGGGTTTGGCATTGCTAGAAATCACCCGTTTGCCGACGGAAATAAGCGGACCGCCTTTGTGGTTTGTCTCTTGTTTCTGGCCAAGAATGGTCTGGATTTGATCGCGGATGATGTCGAATGCATTCGCACTTTTTGGGCCCTCGCCGCCGGTGAGGTCACTGAGCCGGATCTTGCCGGCTGGATACGGTCTAATAGCGCGCCGCGCATCGCTTCGAAATGACAGAAGGCGGCCCACTGGACCGCCTTCTATTTCTCGCAAACTCAAGCCTGACCCCTAGCGAATGCCGGGGACGTGCAGGCGGGCTTCTTCGGCGTTTTTCTGGCGGGTGACCTCGTCGCCATACTTGCCCATTTCCATCTTGGCTATGGTGCGGCAATGCACCTCGTCTGGACCATCGGCGAGGCGCAGGGTGCGGATACCGGAATACATCTTGGCCAGACCAAAATCGCTGGTCACGCCGCCGCCGCCATGGGCCTGGATGGCGTCATCAATGATCTTGAGGGCGATGCGCGGGGCGGCGACCTTGATCATAGCGATTTCAAGGCGTGCAGACTTATTGCCCGCCTTGTCCATCATGTCCGCAGCCTTGAGGCACAAGAGGCGCGACATTTCGATATCGATCCTGGCCTCAGCAATGCGCTGTTCCCAGACCGAATGATCAGACAGGAACTTGCCAAATGCCTTGCGGGTCATGAGCCGCTTGCACATTTTTTCCAGCGCCACCTCGGCCACGCCAATCGTGCGCATGCAGTGATGGATACGCCCTGGGCCAAGCCGCCCCTGAGCAATCTCAAACCCGCGGCCTTCGCCGAGCAGCAGGTGATCAACCGGGACCCGGACATTATTAAGTCGCACCTCGGCATGGCCATGCGGCGCATCGTCATAACCAAATACCGGCAACATGCGCAGGATCTCGATCCCGGGCGCATCCAGCGGCACCAGAATCTGCGATTGCTGGTTATAGGTATTGGTATTGGGGTCGGTCTTGCCCATCACGATCGCCACCTTGCAGCGCGGGTCGCCGAGGCCCGAGGACCACCATTTGGTGCCATTGATCACATAGTCATCGCCGTCACGGACAATGCTGGTCTCGATATTGGTGGCGTCGGACGAGGCCACAGCCGGCTCTGTCATCAAAAACGCTGAGCGGATTTCGCCATTCATCAATGGCCGCAGCCAACGCTCTTTTTGCTCCAGCGTACCATAGCGCATCAGCACTTCCATATTGCCCGTATCGGGCGCCGAGCAATTGAACACTTCAGACGCAAAGCCAACCCGGCCCATGATCTCGGCAATGGTTGAATAGTCCAGATTGCTCAGCGGCGCGCCCTCGAACTCAAACGTGTCATCGAGATGGGTTTGGCCACTATGGGGCGGCATGAACATGTTCCAAAGTCCGGCCGCCTTGGCCTTGGCCTTCAGTTCCTCGACCACTGGAATGACCTGCCAGCGGTCTTGGCCAAAGGCCGCCATCTGGGCCTCATAGACAGGAACGGCAGGGACGATATGCGCGTCCATAAAGTCGGTGATGCGCCTGACCCATTGCTTTTGCGACGGCGAATAATCGAAGTCCATAATGTCCTCCTGTCCATACACCGCGATCGGTCGCGGCCGTTTCAAACGTTTGTTTGAATAAGATTGGGCCGAGTTTTAGCCTCGGTCAAGGTCATGCAGCCTTGCCAAGCCGCTCTAGGGGCGCGACAAATGCGCCATGCTGATCTCGATCAATACCCTGCCTTCCAAGGCGATACGGCTTGTCCCCATTCAGCCTGAAATGAAGGCGGCCATGAGGCTCGCGCTAGACTGCGATCCTGAGGCCTGGCACCTGATGGCGGTGAGTGCACTCGGTGATGGCTTTGAGGGGTACTGGGATCAGATGCGAGATGAGCATCAATCGGGCAGGCGCATCGCCTTTGCCGTTATTCGCCAAGACGACGATCAGATTCTTGGCACCACGAGTTTTTTGAATTTGGCGCTGAGTGATGGCGGGGTCGAGATCGGTGCCACGTTTTTAAATCCGACTGCAAGAGGGGCTATTACCAATCCGCAGACTAAGTTCTTAATGCTTGAGCACGCCTTTGGCTGTGGCGCCTTAAGGGTGGAATTTCGCGTTGATCAAAGAAACACACGTAGCCAAGCGGCGGTGACCAAGCTTGGGGCGGTACGTGAAGGTGTCTTACGAAAGCACAAGCGGACCTGGACTGGCCATTTTCGTGACACGGTGATGTTCTCAATTCTGGACAACGAGTGGAGTGAGGTTCGCGCTCGGCTGTTGGCGCGGATTGCTGCGCTCTAGGTCTTGGGCTTGCGTCTAGCCTTGAAAAAGCCTTTCAGCAGATCGGCGCTGTCTTGCGCCAGCACACCGCCGGTAACGTCTGGCCGCCAATGACAGGTCGGACCTTCGAAAAAGCGTGGGCCACTGACCACGGCCCCGCCCTTGGCATCATCAGCGCCGTAAACCAGCCGGCCGATCCGCGCATGACTGATTGCGCCAGCGCACATGGCGCACGGCTCGAGCGTCACAACCAGGGTTAGGCCGGTGAGTCGATAATTGCCCAGCTTTTGCGCGGCGGCCCGTATGGCCAGAATTTCGGCATGGGCCGTGGGGTCGTTTAGGCCGATAGGCTGGTTATGGGCGGTCGAAATCACCTCACCAGAGGCAGAATCGATCACAACCGCACCAATTGGGGCCTCGCCCGTGTCCGCGGCGGCTTGCGCACAAGCCAAGGCAATGCGCATTGTGCGCTCATCATGGTCAATCATACACAAGACCCAAAACCCTGGGACGTGCTGGGTCAAGGCCCACGTGTTCGCGATCCCGACGAAAACGACACCGACGACCTGTCCGGTGTCGCTGGCGAGCGTGTAGCCAAGGCCCTGGCCCGCGCCGGTGTCGCCTCGCGCCGCGAGGTCGAGCGTCTGATCGAGGCCGGGCGCGTACGCGTCAATGGCCAGGTCCTACTGACCCCGGCGGTCAAGGTTGCCCCCGACGACATCCTGACGGTTGACGGCGAGGTGGTCGGCGAGGCTGAGCCCACCCGGATGTGGCGCTATCATAAGCCGGTCGGTCTGGTCACCACCCATAAGGACCCGCAAGGCCGCCCGACCGTGTTTGAAGCCCTGCCCAAGGAATTGCCTCGCGTGATCTCGGTCGGACGGCTGGACTTGAATTCGGAAGGCTTGTTGCTACTGACCAATGATGGTGCCCTGGCCCGGGCGCTGGAACTGCCCTCTAGCGGCTGGAGCCGAACCTATCGGGTGCGGGCCTATGGCGAGACCTCACAATCCAGGCTTGATCGGCTCTTGACGGGTCTGACCCTCGAAGGCGTCAAATATGGCCCGATTGTCGCCAAGCTGGACAAGGTCAAGGAAGGCACCCGCCACACCAATGTCTGGATCACGGTTACCCTTTCGGAGGGCAAGAACCGCGAAGTGCGCAAGGTGTTGGACTCGATCGGTTTGCAGGTCAATCGCCTGATCCGCTTGGCCTATGGCCCGTTCCAGCTCGGTACCTTGCCGGTCGGGGCGGCCGAAGAAATCGGTCCGCGCGTCATCCGCGAACAGCTCAGCGCCTATATAGCCGAGGCCAATCTGCCGCTTGGCTCAGGCGTAGCTCCTGTGGC
The DNA here is from genome assembly GCA_947452365.1 of Caulobacteraceae bacterium. Taxonomy (GTDB): domain Bacteria; phylum Pseudomonadota; class Alphaproteobacteria; order Caulobacterales; family Caulobacteraceae; genus CAISGS01. The sequence continues at coordinate 12,893 of CANGCO010000051.1, read as the reverse complement.
TGCAGCGCCGGCCCAGCCTGATCGGCGCAATGTGCGGCTCGAAGGTCCAAGGCCCGAGCCTGCCCCGCGCAGGAGTGTGCCGGAAACCGCCGCTGTGACCTCAGAACTGGTTCCTGATCGCGCCGCTTTGGTCAAGAAAAAGCCCGGCTGGGCCAAGGCCAAGCCCAAGATTTCGCCGCATAAGCCAAAGGCGGCGGCGGAAGCGGCCAAGCGCGCGCCGGTCAAGCATTATCGCGCCGGTCCGGCCAAGGGCGCGACCCTGATTGAGCGCAAACCGGTGGCTGGCAAGCCCGGTTCTGCAAGGCCATTCGTGGCCAAGCCCGGTGCTGCAAAACCGGCAAGATCTACGGCGTCTCGGCCGAGCGCCTCTAAGCCAAGGTCTGGACCGGTCAAGCGCGGGCCAAGGTCCTAACCGCCTCGGCCAAGTCTAGGCTAATGTCACGCTAAGCTTATGGACCAGACCGTCATCGATCAGGCGGATGATGAGGGGCCTTTGGCCTAGGTCCTGACCATCCATTTGCGCCGCGCCAATGCCGCGCTGTACCCCAGCGGGGTTGTCGATATGGATCTCATAGCGCGCTGCGCCGTGACGCAGGACAAGGTCATAGCTTTTCCATGTCCTGGGGATGCAGGGATCGAGGCTGAAATGATCGCCTTCGATCTTGAGGCCGAGCAGGGACTCAAGACCAGCGCGCTGCATCCAACCGGCAGAGCCTGTATACCAGGTCCAGCCCCCGCGTCCCCTGTGGCCAGAGGCCGAATAGACATCGGCCGCGACGACATAGGGCTCGACCTTATAGCGGTGGCTGTCAATCCGCGTGCGGGCATGATTGATCGGATTGAGCATCCAAAACAGGGCTGCGGCCTTATCGCCTTCGCCCAAGGCCGCGAGTGCCATGACCGACCAGAGCGCGGCATGGGTATACTGGCCGCCGTTTTCCCTCAGGCCCGGGGGATAGCCAAGAATATAGCCGGGATCCTTGGTGGTGCGATCAAAGGGCGGGGTCAAGAGCAGGGCCAGACCCTCCTGCGGCAAGATCAGTTCGCGCTCCATCGAGGCCATGGCCTCAGCGGCGCGGTTGGCGGGGGCGGCCCCCGACAGAACTGACCAGGCCTGGGCAATGGAATCGATGCGGCACTCCTCATTGGCCGATGAGCCGAGCGGCGAGCCATCATCATACCAGGCGCGGCGATACCAGTGTCCGTCCCAGGCATGGGTCTCCATGGCCTCGACCAGCGCAGTCTGATGCGCCCTCCAGACCCTTGCCCGTCCTGTATCGCCGCGCGCATCGGCAATCTTGGAGAACCGCTCCAGCGCGGCAAACAAGAGCCAGCCCAGCCAGACGCTTTCGCCCTTACCGCCTTCACCGACCCGGTTCATGCCATCATTCCAGTCGCCGCCGCCCATGAGCGGCAGCCCATGCGCCCCAGACGCAAGGCTTGCATCGAGCGCAAGCGCGCAATGGTCATACAGGCTGGCCATGGTCTCTGCCGTGGTCGGCAGGAAGAATGCATCGCTTTGATGCGGCTCTAACAAGGGCCCGGCCAGGAAGGGGACGGGTTCATCCAGCACGGCTGTGTCGCCCGTTACCTGTATATAATGCGCCGCCGCATAGGCCAGCCAGACCCGGTCGTCAGAAATCCGGGTGCGGACGCCCTGGCCAGAATGGGGCAGCCACCAGTGCTGGACATCGCCCTCGACAAATTGACGGCTGGCCGCGCGCAGCAGGTGGCTGCGGGTCAGGGCGGGCGCAATCGTGGCCAAGGCCATGCCGTCCTGCAACTGGTCACGAAACCCATAGGCGCCGCTGGCCTGATAAAAGCCCGCCCGCGCCCAGACTCGGCACGCCAGGGTCTGATAGGTGAGCCAGCCATTGAGCATAATGTCCATGGACCGGTCCGGGGTCTTGACCTGAACCTTGCCAAGCGTGTCGTCCCAAAACTGGGTGACCTTGGCCAGTTCTAGGTCGATATCAGCTAAGCGATACTGGCCGATCAAGGCCTGGGCCTGGGCTAGGTTTTCGCCGTCGCCCAGCAAGAAGACCACGTCCAGGCCGCCGCCGGGCGCAAGGGCGACGGGCTGTCGCAAGGCCGCACATGGGTCTAGCCCGGCCCCCGACCGGCCCTGAAGGCCGGATGTCCCAGCCAGCGCTGCCGGCCAGGCCAAGACGCCGTTTCGTCCCAAAAACTCACGCCGGTCGCAGGTCCATTGGGTATGCTGGCCCGCCATATCGGCAAAGGCGACACGGTCGGCAAAGGCTGGGTTCCAGGTATTGCGGGCGGTTATGGCGCCGGTTTGGGCATCATACGCCGTACAAACAAACGGCGCGCTGGCCGCGCGGTTGGCACCGAGCACCCATTCGACATAGCTCGTGACCGAAAGGGTGCGTTGGCGGTTTGTCAGATTAGTCAGGCGCAGGCGGGCAATCTTGATGGGATCGGCGAGGGGTACAAAGCTTAAAAGCTCAGACTCAATGCCATTGGCGGCGTGGCGGAACTGGGTATAGCCAAAGCCGTGGGCCGCCGAATAGGTCGCGCTCTCATCGCGTATGGGCAGGGCGGACGGGGTCCAGACCTCGCCCGACACCTCGTCGCGAATATAAAACACTTGTCCAGGCTTGTCGGTAACCGGATCGTTTGACCAGGGCGTGATCTGGTGCTCGCGGCTATTGACCGACCAGGTAAACCCGCCGCCCTCGGCCGAGACTTGAAAGCCAAAATGGGGATTGGCAACCACATTGATCCAGGCGGCGGGCGTCGACTGTCCTGGGCCGAGCAGGGTGACATATTCCTTGCCCGCCTTGGAAAAACCGCCAATGCCGTTGAAATATTCCATACCCGAGCGGGGACGGAAAATCTGCAATTCGGACATGATGGGCTTGGCCTTGGGGGCTGGCCTTGGCCGCTGATGGGTTCGAAACTGCGGCCCGCGGTCCAGTTGTTCGATCAGCCGCCCTTTTTCGCCAATCAACTGAACCCGGGCTATGGCGATCAGAAGGTCGCGGGCTTGCGGCGCGATCTGGTCGGCCCGCAAGATAAACACATGGCCTGTCGCGGCGGCCACGCCGATCTGGGGCCGCGACTGGCTGGCCCGGACCAGGGTCGCCAGATTGGATTGAAGATCTTGAATATAGGTGCTGTCTTTTTCGTTCAGGATCACCAGATCGACGAATAGCTGCTTTAGCCGCCAGTATTCCACCGCCTCTAGGGCCTCGCGGACGAGGCCCTGGTGTTCGCTGTCCGAGACGCGCACCAGCATGATCGGAAGGTCACCCGATATGCCAAGCCCCCAAAGCCCGGGCTGTGCCCCTTGGCCAGCCTTGATCACCTCAGAGGGCGCCCGCAGCATCGGGTTAGCATAGAGCATGTGCGCGGCAAGCCTTTGATACTGGCGCGCCTGTTTGCGGTCTATGCCCAGATGGTGCAGCTGGACCTGGGCCTGGGTCCAGGACATGGCAACCGCCCGTTCAAACGCGCCGACATCATGATGCTTATCGATCAGGTCGAGAATTTCGCCCCTTGTGCTCGCGACCATGGTCCAAAAATCAATGCGTGCCGAGCCGCCTGGGGCAATCAAGACTCGGCTGCGCAGGGCAAACACTGGATCGAGCACCGCCCCGGTGGTTCCCGACAAGGCCCGTCCATCCATGATCGCGGCTGGGCTTCGCACACCGCCGCCGCGACCAAGAAACCGCGCCCGGTCGGTTTCAAACTCGCGCTTGCCAACGGTCTTGGCATCAATCACCGCCAGATGCGCGGCCCAGATTTCAGGCTCGTCGGCGCTGCGTCGCCGCCGCGTTGCCAATAGGGCGCCGAGGCCGCCCAGATACTCGGTCTCGACAAACATCTTGGCAAAGCCGGGATGGGCAATATCGGCGGCCTGTTGGGTCAAGACCAGTTCGCAATAGGTCGTTATATCGATTTCAATCGGTTGGTCGCCCAGATTGGATACGGTCAAGCGGCGCACTTCAGAATCGTCTTCGGCCGAAACAATGACCTGCAGACTGGTGACCAGATCCTGATCGCGGTGGCTAAATTCGGCCCGGTCTTCGTTGAATGTGACCTCAAATGTGCCGGTCTCGTCGGCGAGGGGCTGATAGGTGGGCGACCAGATGCGCCCCGAATTCACATCGCGCAGATAGATATAGTTTCCCCAATCGTCGCAGGTTGCGTCTTCGCGCCAGCGTGTCAGGGCCTGGTCACCCCAGAGGCTATATCCCGATCCGGCCCCGGTCAGCATGACGCCATAGCGCCCATTGGATAAAAGCTGGGTGGTCGGGCTTGGCGTATCGGGCTGGGTACGCCAGGCAAAGCTGCCATCAAGGTCTTGGTCGCGGCGGATATGGGCCGGATCAGCAATGACTGGGCGGGAAACAACAAAGTCCCGCGGGACCCGTTCTTGCAATAAGAGCTCAGTCGCCGCGATCATGGGCTCGGCATGAAACCTTCGGCACATGAGACCATCCAATAGACAGTCGGCAATGGCCGTAATCGTCATGCCCTGGTGATGGGCCATAAAGGCGCGGACCATAGACACGCTCTGACCTTTTGGCAGGCGGGCGGGGGTAAAATCCAGGGCCTCGTAAAAGCCATAGCGACCGCGTGCGCCCAATTGCTCAAGGGCTTCGAAATTGCGGCAGGCCGCCTCGGGATTAATCATGGCCGCCAAGGCCGTGGCATAGGGCGCAATGACCGTATTGTCGGCGAGGCCGCGCTTTAGCCCAAGCCCCGGAACCCCGAAATTGGAATACTGATAGGTAAAATCGCGGTCGCGCACATTAAAGGCCGATTCCGACACCCCCCAAGGGGTCATGAGCGCACGGGCATAATCGATCTGTCGGCCAACAATTTGGCGATTGGTCTGTTCGATCAGACTGTCTGATGGCGCGCGCATTATGATGGACGGCATCAGATATTCAAACATTGAGCCCGACCAAGAAACCAGGGCCGAGCCATGCCCAATGGCGGTCACGGCACGGCCGAGCTTGAACCAATGGCGGGTCGGGACGTCATGCTTGGCAATCGCAAAAAAGCTCGCTAGCCGGGCCTCCGACGCCAAGAGGTCATAACAGCTAGGGTCAAGGCTGCCGTCAGCGCCCTGATAGCCGATCGACAATAATAGGCGCTGTGGGTCGAGCAAGAGCTTGAAGTCCATGGCCATGGCCATGGCCCGCGCGGCGGTTTCCAAGGCCAATAAACGCGGCGCTAGGGGCTCTTGGATCGCAGGGTCTAGGTCCCGGCTATGGCTTTTCAAACAACCATGAACGCTATCGGCCCAGGCCAGAAGGTCGGTGCCTAGGCGGGTATCATCATCCTCCAAGATTATGCCATGCACGCTATCGACCATATTGGCCGCCATGTCGCAAAGATTGGCTAGGCTGGACCAACGGCTATCGCCTGTGGCCAATGCGGCCTTTAGGCCACGCTCTAGGCGCCCAAGCTCATCATCAAGCCGTCGCCAGCCCATGCCACGTCCGGGCTTGCGGGCGCGGTAGTGACGGGCAGCATCGCGCATAAGCTCCAGCGTATCCAGGCTGGCCTGCCAATAAATGGTCGCTGCGATCGGCTCGCCTCGCCAGTCGTGGCAGGCCTGGGCTAATGCGATCAGGTGCCCGGCCAGATTGCCGCTATCGACGCTGGAGACATAATGCGGCTCAAGCGGGCGAAGGTCCTGGGTATCATACCAGTTATAAAAATGGCCGTGACAGGTCGCTAACCGGTTTAAGGTGGCGAAGGTCGCCTCCAGCCGCGCGATCGCATCATACGTGCCGATCCAGCCAAGGTCTCGCGCGCTGGCCGTAGACAATAGGTATAGGCCGATATTGGTCGGTGACGTCCTGTGGGCCACCACAGGCTCTGGCGTTTCCTGAAAATTGTCAGGCGGCAGCATATGGTCGCTGGCGGTCACGAAGGTCTCAAAATACCGCCAGGTGCGCCGCCCAATCAGGCGAAGGGCGTGGGCATTGCTTGGGGCGATTGGCCGGCGGCTGGAAATGGTTGGGGACTGGCTGGCCCAAAAGGCTAGGGCCGGTGAGGCAAGCCATAGAAAGGCAAACAGGGCAGGCAGGCCCCAGGCCGCATGGCCCCAAAGACTGGTCGTCGCCAAGGTGACTAGGGCAAGCCCAATCGCTCCGGCCATATGGCGATAATTACCTCTTAGGTCTAGGTCTGGCGCAAGGGTGATCTGGGCGGTTGGGGTCCATTGCAGCAGGTGGCGGCGGCTAAGGCAAAGGCGGTAAAGCGTGCGGAAAATGGCGTCGGCCATGCGCCAGGCCTGATCGCCCAGAAACACAATCATCATGCCCGACTGGATCAGGGCCAGTTGCAATTCGGCGGTGAGGGCGCGCACATGACTGCGCAAACTGACCCCCGCCCGACTAGGGGGGATATGGGCCAGGACTGGGATCAAGGGCGGTAAAACAATCGTTGCCAACAGAAAACTGGTCCAAAGCACAGCCATTGGCGGCGTCATTACCCAGCCCGCCATTAGGGCCAGAACCAGGGACGGTGCCGATAAGGTCCGGCGCAGATTGTCCAGCATCTTCCAGCGGCCAATGGCGGGTACACGGCCCTTGGCACCCTTGGGTCCATTACCAAACACCCAGGGCAGGAGCTGCCAATCGCCCCTAGCCCAGCGATGATGCCTCAGGATCGCCACGTCATAGCGGGTGGGAAAATCCTCGACCACCTCGACATCCGAGGCCAGGCCCGCCCGGGCAAATATGCCTTCAAACAGGTCATGGCTCAGCAGGCTGTTTTCGGGGACGCGGCCCTTGAGGGCGGCTTCAAAGGCATCTAGGTCATATATGCCCTTGCCGGTATAGGTGCCTTCACCAAACAGGTCCTGATAGACGTCCGAGACAGCAGCGGCATAGGGGTCAATGCCAAGCGCCCCGGAAAACACGCGCAGGAATACCGAGCCTTGGTGGCCGGTGGGTAGGGCCGGGGTGACCCTAGGCTGAAGCACGCCATAGCCTTCGACAATGCGCTGGCTTTTTGTATCGAGCCTGGGCTGGTTTAGTGGGTGCGCCATCTTGCCGATCAGCCGGGCGACCGTTTCGCGCGGCAATTTGGTGTCGGCATCGAGGGTGATGACATAGCGAATGCCCATGGGCACATGTTTGGGGTCGAGGAAACTGGTATCGGTGGCGCAGCGCAATAGCCGATTCAGTTCGCAAATCTTGCCGCGTTTACGCTCATGCCCCATCCAGCAGGCTTCGCCCGGATTCCAGACCCGGCGGCGATGAAACAGCAAAAATCTTGGCCCTTCTGGTGCCGGGCCATACACGGCATTGAGCCGATCAATCCCATCCTGAGCGGCCTTGAGCAGGGCCTCGTCACCGGGCATATGCGCGCTGGCCGCGTCGCTCCAGTCGGTCACCAAGGCAAATTGCAATTCGCCGTCTGGGCTGGCCAGATGGTGGATTTCCAGATTGCTAATCTGCTCATCTATGGTGTCTAGGCTGGTGAGCAAGCTTGGCACTACCACCAGGGTCCGCATGGCTGTCGGTATGCCCATGGCCAGGTCCAGTCCTGGCAATAGGGTGGCGCGAAAACCGCGAGTCAGCATCTGATTGACCAGGGCGACCGACAAATCGATGGCGGGTACCAGACCTAGGACGGCCAATAGGGCCAGCCATGCCGGTCCCACACCGCCTAGATGGGCGGCCCAAAGCGGTAGACACAAAAGGGCCACCGCTAATATCAGGCTGGCATGAACATAACCGGCTATGCCCAGCTTGCGATACATCCGCCCTGGCCAAGTCTCGAGCGCGGGTTTGAAGCCTATGGCTTTTTCAAAGCCAGCGCGGCCCTTAGCGATCAGATAATAGCCCGGGTCCGATAGGCGCGAGAGGTTGGTGGCGTCAGCTTGTGCACCCTGCGCCGCATTCGCCATCTTGATTGCCGCATCGGCGACCTCAAGCTCGGACAGGGCTGATCCCCGCGCTAATTGTTCAACGGCTGTGCGATAGAGATTGCGCGTGGCAAAATCCATAAGGCCATAGCGCTCTGTGGTGTGAAAGGCCCGGTCGACCAGGCTGGTTTTTTCAAACTGCTCGGACCAGTCGAGATTAGAAATCAGGCGCATGCTGGTAATGATATTGCGCACTGTGACGCTACTGCTGACCTGCCTTTGATGCTCTTGACGCACCAGGGCCTCTGCCGTGGTACCTTGGTTCAAGAGTTGCTGATCCAACCAGGTTAGGGCCGGGGCCATGCTTGCGTCCTGGTCGCGCAAACGATGGACGAGTTGAACCAGAAAAGCCGCCGGATAGGTGGCCTGATTATAGCCGGCCAATACAACCTTATTGGAGTCCGCCATCATGGCGGCGGTATTCAGCAGCTTGTCAGACAGGGCATTGGCCAGGCTGCGCGCCTGACGGCTATCCAAAATCACCTGACCGAGCCTGCGCAGGTTTTCGACCAGTACCAGTCGCAAGGTGATCGATACGGCCCAAAGCTCGCCAATGCTCAAGGGTTCAATCGTTTGATAGGCATCCAAAAATCGGCGCAGGGCCTCTGGATCAAACAGGCTATCGGTATGGGCAACAAACGCCCAGGCCAGACAGAAAATCCGCGGATATCCAGCAAATGGGCCGGTCATAAGCTTTGGCAATTGGCGATAATAACCGCGGGGCAGGTCGGAGCGGATCTCGGCAATCTGGCCTTCAACCACATGAAAATTATCGATCAGCCATTCTGCCGAGGCCGTGATGGATTCGCCGCTCTCGAGGGCCTCAGCCACATCGCGCCGAACCCTTAATAAGGTAGCTTCGTTGTCACCAAGGCGCTGTGTCAGGGAGATGCCGCTGGTGCGTTGTGGGGATACGGACTGACCGGCGGCCAAGGCCTTGGCGTGGTCCTCTAGGCGTTCAATACTAAATAGCTCGGCGCGGATCGGGGCCTGATCGATCCAGAGCGCACTGCCTGTACGCGCGCCGATCCAATGACCCCAGCCCTTTCGGGCCTCCAGCCCCAAGTCTTGCGGCGTTTTTTGATTGATCATAACTTGGCTACCCAAGGGCGCCTGAGCTTCGCCCCAACATCAGCCTAGCCGCGCGCGAAAATTTGGGACTGCACCATTGGCTCTGGCGAGCGGACCAGCACGCCGACGGCTTCGTCATCGTCCAATACCACCACCTCGGTCGCTTGACCGTGCGAGCGAATGGCATTGGCCAGGCAATGGGCCTCGCGCACCGCACAATCGCGCGTGCGAAAGGTCGTGGTCATGCAGCCACCGGTGCAAATGGACCAGCCAAACGGTTCTTTAACGACAGAAAAAACGATCATATCACACTACCAAGCCAAGCTCGCACTAGGCCTACAGCCCCTGCGATCTTATAAAAAACAATAGCTTGATAGGGCGCTATCTGGGCTCTGCGCGCCTTGATCTGGATCAGTGGATCGCGCCAGCCCAGATCACGTCTTGGCGCGTTCGGCCTTGAGCATCTGGGTCAGGTCGGCAATGGCCTGGGCCATGGTTAGGAGTTCCTTCTCACGCAGCTGGTCGATCTTTTGGTGCAAAAGTTCGATCTCCAGCTCGGCCTTGATATTGATCTGGTGATCATTTTCGGCATCGCGCCGATCAATATCTTGCTGGCGGTTCTGGCTCATCATGATGAAGGGCGCGGCATAGGCGGCTTGGAACGACAGGGCCAGATTGAGTAAGATAAAGGGATAGGGGTCCCAATGGTTCACATAGGCAGTGACATTCAGTCCGATCCACATCAGCAAAATCGAGGACTGGATAATGATAAAGCGCCAAGAGCCCATGGTGGCGGCGACCTGATCGGCTATGCGTTGGCCAAGGGTCAGGGGCGGGCGGGTGCTGGTATGCATATCGATGCGCCGCGCGCCGCGCCTAAGCGCCCTTAGCTCCTTGAGCAGGCGCTCCTCGGCCTCGTGCAATTCTTGTCTGACGGTTTCAACGCTCATCTCAGCCTCCAGAGGAAGTCCGTGCGAGCCGCGCCTAAGCCCTAGCCCAACAGATGCACCAGACCATTAATGCCAAGATAGACCCCGATCAGCATGATGACGCCACCAGAAAAATAAGGCGCCTTGCGCACCAGATCGCCAAAGCCGCTAAACGTCTTGTTCAAATGCTTGACGCTCAAGGCGGCGAGCACGCCCGACGTGACCATGGTTAGGGCAAGACCCAGGCTGAAACACAGGACCAGCACAGCGCCCAGGGCAAAGGCCTTGAGCTGAAGGCACAATAACAGCACTGTAATCGCGCCGGGGCAGGGGATCAGGCCGCCGGTCAGGCCAAACAACATGATCTGGCCGGTGGTGACCGTCTTGCCCGCAAATCGGCGCTGAATGTCCAGAGCATGGGCGCGCTCATGCGCATCCTGAAACTCTGCCGCCACCGGTTCGTGGTCATGGTCATGGTGATGATGGTGGTCATGGTCGTGGTCGTGGTCATCGTGGTCATGATCGTGGTCGTGATGATGGGCACTGTGCCGCTGCTCTGTGGCCGTGCGCCAGATCATCCAACTGCCCATGCCCAAAATCATCACGGCTGAGCCGACCTGCAAATAGGGCTCGATCGATTCTGGGGCCAGGCCGCGCCACAGATAAAGCCCGCCCAAGGCAATCACCCAGACGATCGCTGTATGGGACACGGTGGCGCAAAGGCCGAGCAATACCGCCTGTTTCACCGTGCCGCGCACGGCGATGATAAAGGCCGCCATCATGGTCTTGGAATGACCCGGCTCTAGCCCGTGCAAGGCCCCCAAGACGATGGCGCTAGGAATAAACAGCCAAGCGTGTGCGGCGCCCTGCTGCAGAAGTTCGGTAAAGCTGGTCATGGGCGTGAGCTATAGGCTATGGGCCGCGCCGTCCAGCCATGGCCGATCGCTCTAGGGCTTGATGCGATCATTTGCCCCCAGATGTGCAACCCCGCGCTCTGCCGCCAAGGACTCTTGCTTATGGCGCTCGGCATAGCGGGCGCGGCTGGCCTCGTCGCGATTGCCAAAGCAGTGGGGGCAGTGCTCACCGGCCAAGAACTGGGGCGATGCCTGATCTTGCGGGCTCAGCGGCATGCGGCACGCAAAGCATAGGCTGTGTGTGCCTTGGGCTAGGCCATGGGTCACGGCCACCCTCTGGTCAAAGACAAAACATTCGCCCTGCCACAGGCTGTCGGCCTCGGGCACGGTTTCTAGATATTTCAATATGCCGCCATCGAGGTGATAAACCTCGTCCAGACCTTCGGCCTTCAAAAAGGCGGTGGCCTTTTCGCAGCGTATGCCGCCGGTACAGAACATGGCGATCTTTGGTCTTGGATGATTGGCTAAGAGGTCTTGGCGCTGGCTACGGAACCAGTCGGGAAAATCACGAAAGCTTTGGGTGTTTGGGTTGATCGCGCCCGCAAAAGTGCCAATCCCAACCTCATAATCATTGCGCGTATCGATCACGATGGTGCCTGGATCGGCAATCAGGGCGTTCCAGTCCTTCGGCGCCACATAGGTGCCAACATCGGTTAAGGGGTCGATATTGGGCTGGCCCATGGTGACGATCTCGCGCTTGATCTTCACCTTCATGCGATAAAACGGCATGGCCTCAGCCGCTGCATCCTTGACCGACAGGTCAGCGCAGCCGGGCAGGGTGCGGATATGGGCAAGGACCCGCTCGATCGCCTCATGGGTTCCAGCGATCGTGCCATTTATCCCTTCGGGCGCAATCAGTAGTGAGCCCTTGATCTTGGCTTGACGACAGGCGGCCTCAAGTGCACCTGCCAAGGCGGCGCAATCGCCAAAACGAGCAAAGCGATAAAGGGCGGTAACGCGGATGGGGCCGGTGGTCTGGGTCATGGACTGGACTGTGTGGTCAGGCGACGCGTCCAGATCAACCAAATTCTTGTTTGCACTGCGCTACGGATCGTCACGCTGGATCTTGGTCTGGGGTCAAATGGGCTTGCCAAGGGCAAGATTGTGGTTTCTGCAGGGGGCTAAATGTTCTGTCGGGGTGCCTCATGACCTATCGCTCGCTCCTGTTTGTTCCGGGAAGCCGACCTGAGCGCTTTGCCAAGGCGCAGGCCGCGGGCGCGGATATTGTCTGTATCGATCTCGAAGACGCTGTGGTGCCCGAGGCCAAGCTTGAGGCGCGGGCCGTGGTGCTTGCCTATCTGAAAGCCCAGACGGCGGGCCCTTGTGGCGTGCGGATCAATAGTTTGCGGACCGCCGATGGCCTGGCTGATGTTCTTGCCGTAACCGAGGCCCTTAGCCAAGGCGCGAGCCTTGCCATGCTGATGGTGCCAAAGCTGGAGTCTGTACAGGAACTGGCCTTGCTGCGCAGTGTGGTGGGTAAGGGCTGCCCACCGCTTTGGCCGATTATTGAATCGGCCGCGGGGCTTAAGGCCGCTTGGGAGATTTGTGCCGCGCCTGGCCTTGGCGGCATCTTGTTTGGCGGGGTTGATTATGCGGCCGATCTTGGCTCGGACATGGGCTGGGATGCCCTGTTCTTGGCCCGCTCTAGCTTGGCCGTCGCCTGTGCCCGTTCGGGGATCGGCCTTTTGGATGTGCCCTATCTGGATATCGCCGATGAGTCGGGCCTTCGGGAAGAGACCACCCGGGTCAAGGCCATGGGATTTCAGGGCCGCGCCTGTATCCATCCGGCCCAGGTCGCGCCCGTCAATGGGGTTTTCAGCCCGTCGCCGAGCCAGATTGCTCAGGCGCAAAGGGTGGTCGATGCCTTTGCCGCCGCTAAGGGCAATGCGGCCCTGCTCGATGGTAAGATGATTGAATTGCCGGTGGTGCGCTCAGCCCAGCGGATCTTGGACAGCGCCGCGCGCGCCCAAAATGGAAAGACGCTCTAATGGTACAAAACTGGAAACAGGTCGGCCCGCAACGCTATCGCGAAACCTTTGGCCGCTATTTTGAGGATTTTCAGAT
>CANGCO010000050.1 GCA_947452365.1 Caulobacteraceae bacterium | reverse complement strand
ATGACCGTCTCAAGGCCTATAGCCTTGTGAACCTGTCCTTGGTGGTTGAGCGTCCAGACTCCAACCTGACCGTTCAGGCCTATGTGAAGAACCTGTTCGATAAGGACTATATCCAAGACCAGTATCTGACTGATGCCTCGTCGGGCCTGTACACCAATATCTTTATCGGTGATCCACGCACCTACGGCCTGGCCGTCACCAAGCGCTTTTAGGATAAACAAGGGCGACGGGGGCCTAGCCTCCGTCGCTATCCTAATGGCCTAGGCTACAAGCCGCTGAGACGGCTGATCAAGACCAAAGACTGGACCGGCGATTAATTCGCCGGTCTTTTTTTATTGCGGAAATGGGAAAAAGCGCGTTCGGGTCCCTTGGTGGCTGGAGGCGGGATCGAACCGCCGACCTGTGGGTTATGAATCCACCGCTCTAACCATCTGAGCTACCCAGCCATGGGTATCGCAAAGCGAGGCATGGCTTATAGGGGTTGATGCCGCCCGCTTCAAGGCCAAGATTTGGCTTCTTTCGCATGGAAAAAATGGTCAATGGCCAAGTGCAGGCTTGGGACTGTCATCGGTTGCCGCTAGGGTTCATGACATGAGCGTGCTTCACCTGCTGGGCTCGTCCGCCGATGGCGGGGCGGAGACCTATTTTAGCGATCTGGTCATGGCGCTTGGCCAGTCCGGCGTGCAGCAGCATGCGGCGATCCGGGCCCATCCGGGGCGTCAGGCCGGGCTTGCGGCCGCTGGTATCCCCCTGTCCGTTCTGGGCTTTGGTGGTCCTCTGGACGTGTTCACCCGGCCAAGGCTAGCAAGCCTGGCGCGCAAGATTGAGGCCAAGGTCTTGGTCGCCTGGATGAACCGGGCCGCACGCCATACCCCGTCTGGCCCCTGGGTGCGGATTGGTCGGCTGGGCGGTTATTATGATCTGAAAAACTATCGCGGCTTTGATATGCTGGTCGGCAATACGCCCGATATTACCCGTTGGATGGTCGATCAAGGCTGGCCGTCTGACCGGGCCGTCTATATCCCCAATTTTGCAGAGGCGGGGGAAGGTCTTGCGCTGGACCGCCGTGCCCTGGATACGCCCGAAGACGCGCCCATGCTGCTGTCCATGGGGCGGCTGCATCAGGTCAAGGCGCATGATATCAGCCTGCGCGCCCTGCAAGCCTTGCCGGGGGCCTATTTATGGATTGCGGGGACAGGGCCGCTCGAGGCCGAACTAAAGGCCTTGTCGGTTGATCTGGGTGTTGCAGACCGGGTGCGGTTTTTGGGTTGGCGTGACGATGCCTCGGCGCTTTATCGCACGGCCGATGTTTGTCTGTTCCCGTCACGGTTCGAGCCCCTGGGCAATGTGGTGATCCAGTGCTGGGCCCATGGCCTGCCAATCGTGGCCGCCGCCAGCCAAGGCCCCTCGCAACTGATTGCGCCGGGCACTGACGGCCTCTTGGTGCCGATTGATGATCCAGACGCTCTGGCGGCTTCTGTAGCCCAAATCCTTGGCGATCCGGCGCTCAAGGCCCATCTGATCGAAAACGGGCGCGCCCAGGTAAGGGCCGAGTTTTCCAAGGCCTCGGTTATTGCCCGCTGGCACAATCTGTTTGCCCAGGTCGGAGCGGCGTCATGTGCGGCATAGCCGGGCTGCTAGGCCAGTTTGGTCCTGATCACTCACCGATCGCGGCCATGATCCAGACCCTTGCCCATCGCGGCCCTGATGGCATCCGGACCGAACAGGGTCCGGGCTGGTCACTGGGCCATGCGCGCCTGTCGATCATTGACCTCGAAGGCGGCTGGCAACCGCTGCATCTGGGCAAGGCGGTCGTGATCGGCAATGGCGAGGTTTATAATTATAAAGAACTGACCCGCGATCATGGCCTAGCCACGCGTCTGGTGACCGGCTCAGACTTTGAGCCCCTACTACATCTCTATGCCAGTGAGGCCGAGCGAGCCTTTGACCGTTTGAGGGGCATGTATGCCTTGTGCCTGATCGCCGAGGACCAAGGCGCCTGGCTGGTGCGCGACCCGTTCGGCATCAAGCCGTTCTATTGGACTCAAAGCGATCAGGGCCTTGCCTTTGCCTCCGAGCCCCGCGCCCTCTTGATCGGCACCCGACCGCAGCTTGTGCCGGAGCGGATCGAGGAGCTTTTGTGCCTGAACTATACCCTCACCGAAGGCTCGGTTTATGCGGGGATTCACAGGCTGGCACCCGGGGCGATCCGTCAGGTCGTTCGAGGTCAGATGGTGCGATCCCTCCACCGTCCCGCCCTGCCGCCCAAATCGGCCGTGTTCCCGACCGGCGAGGCCGAGCTACTCTTGGCGCTGGACCGGGTCTTGGAGGACAGTGTCAGTGTGCATCAGCGCTCGGACGTGCCGTATGGCCTGTTCTTGTCCGGCGGCATAGATTCTGCGGCGATTGCGACCATGATGAGCCGTCTGAATGCGCGTCCGGTCACGGCCTTTACCTGCGGCTTTATCCCGCCCGGCGGCGAGGACTGGCGCGCGCGCGATGAGCGTGGACAGGCCGAGCGCGTGGCCAGGGCCCTTAACCTAGACTGGCACGCTGTGGCCTTTGACGAGGCTGATTTTTGGCGCATCCTGCCCAAGGTCGCCTGGGCCATGGATGATCCGACCTGTGACTATGCCAGCCTGCCGACCTATCGCCTTGCCGAGGCCGCCAAGTCTGACCTAACCGTGGTGCTGACGGGCGAGGGCGGGGACGAGCTGTTTGGCGGCTATGGCCGTTATCGCCGCGCCCTGAGGCCAGGCTGGCTGGGTGGCCGCCCCGCCGAGCCGCAATTTCTGGCCCCGTTCCTGAAGGATGCTGGCCGAGGCGCTCTTTCCCGCTGGCGCCTTGCTGCACGGCCGCCCAGGGGCCTGACCCGGCTGCAAGCCGCGCAATATGGCGATATTGCCACCTGGCTGCCTAATGACCTCTTGCTCAAGCTGGATCGCTGTTTGATGGCGCATGGGCTAGAGGGGCGCACGCCGTTTCTGGATCCCGCCGTCGCGGCCTTTGGCTTTCACCTGCCAGACCGGATGAAGGTGCGCGGGCGGATGGGCAAGTGGCTATTGCGGCAATGGCTGGCCCAGCATTGCCCAGCGGCTGAACCCTTTGCCAAGAAAAAGGGCTTTACCGTGCCGGTCGCAGCCTGGATTGCGCCGCGGTCAGCTGGTCTTGGACCCCGGATCGCCGCCAGCCCTGGCATTGCTGCAGTCTGTGATGTCGAGGCGGTGCGCGCCGTCTTTAGTGACGAACGCCACGCCGCCAGCCGCTGGCCGCTTTTGTTTTATGCACTCTGGTATGCCATCCATATTGAGGGTGCAGGGCCAGATGAGTCGCTCCAGGCGCTATTAGCCTAGCCATTTTCGCCCAAGGGGCAAGATTAGCGTTGTTCTAATCCTCCCCCCCGGGGGAGGGGGACCGCGGAGCGGTGGAGGGGGCTGGCACCGGCCTAGGCCCCCTTCCCCGGCATTCGCCGGTACTTCCCCCAGAGGGGCAAGATTTGCGTTGTTTTAATCCTCCCCCCCGGGGGAGGGGGACCGCGAAGCGGTGGAGGGGGCTGGCTTAGAGCCCCAAGCGCTTGGCGACTTCCTCGCCTAGGGCCAAAGAACTGGTTAGGCCCGGGCTTTCAATGCCAAACATGGCCGCCAGACCCGCAATGCCGTGGTCGGCCTCGATATCAATGCGAAAATCGGGCTGGGCCTCGCCAGGACCATGGATCTTGGGGCGGATACCGGCATAGTCGGGCGTCAGACCGCCATCGGGCAGGCCGGGCCAAAACTTGCGAATATAGTCGTAAAAGCCTTGGGCCTTGGCCGGATCGACCGAATAATCCTCGGTCTCGACATAGGCCAGATCCGGTCCAAACACGGCCTGTCCCCCCAGATCACGCCGATAATGCACGCCCAAGGCGCCCGGTATGGGCGGAGGATAGACCAGACGCTGGAACGGGGCCTTGCGTCCGGTCAGGACAAAATAGACCCCCTTGCCATAATGCAATTTGGGGATTTGGGCGGGGTCAAAGCCCTCAATCCGCGCAGCAGCGTCCTGGGCGCCAAGGCCTGCGCAGGTCACCAGATAGCGGCAGGTCAGATCGCTAGGGTCTGTCCCGCCGGTTAAGACGCGAAAACCGCCGCCTGCTAGGGGCTCAGCCCGCTCAAACGGCGTGGCGACCACCACAGCGCCGCCAGCCGCCTCGATCTCGCCCTGCAGGGCGACCATATAGCCGTGACTGTCAAACACCCCACTTTCGGGTGATTCCAGCCCCATGACGGCTTTCACTTCTGGCTCTAGCGCATGCACCTGGGCGGCGGTCAGGACCCGCATGCCCTCGACATTATTGGTCTGGGCCTGAAGCATGATCGCATCGAGCCGCTCCATCTCGGAGTCTTGTGTGGCCACCACCAGCTTGCCGCAGCGGTCATAGGCGACATTATGCGCGTCTAAGAACGGATAGAGCAGGCGGCGGCCCTCGACGCAGAGCTTGGCCTTGAGCGAGCCGGTTGGGTAATAAAGACCCGCATGCACGACCTCGGAATTGCGCGCCGAGACGCCCTGACCAATGGCCTTTTCCTTCTCGACCACGACAACCGACAGGCCGCGCCGGGACAAGGCATAGCCGGTGGCGAGGCCTACGGCCCCGGCCCCGACGATTATGGCATCCAGATCAAATTCGCTCATGAATCGTTTGTATCAGAGCTTGCAAAACACGGTCATTCGTTTTGAGCATGGCCACACATTTTGCCGCATGGACCTGAGCGCTTAAGACCGGCCCATAATCTGGCCAAACAGGCTGTGATCCTTGAGGATTTCCTGAGCGGCATTATGGCCTGGCGCACCGGTAACGCCGCCGCCGGGATGGCTGCCGGCGCCGCACATATAAAGACCCTTTAAAGGCCCACGATAATGGCCATGGCCGAGGAAGGGCCGCGCGGCCCAGAGCTGGTCCAGCGACATGGCCCCATGCATGATATCGCCGCCCATCAGGCCAAATTTGCGCTCCAGATCCATGGGCGACAAGATCATACGGCCCAGCACAGAGGCCTTGAAATTGGGCGCATAGTCATTGACCGTCTCGATAATCAGATCCGCTGCGGCCTCGCGCTCATTGTCCCAGTGGCGGCCATCGGGCAGGACGGGGGCAAATTGTTGGCAAAATAGGCTGGCGACATGCTGTCCGGCCGGGGCGAGGCTGTCATCGACCGTGCTAGGGATCAAGATTTCCACGATTGGCTTTTTCGACCAGCCAAGGGCGCGGGCATCGGTAAAGGACTGGTCCATATAGTCTAGCGTCGGGGCCAGGATAATGCCGCTTTGATGATGCTCGCCGACCGCCTTGCCGGGCAGACAGGTAAAGTCTGGCAGTTCGGACAGGGCCACATTCATGCGGAAGGTGCCCGATCCAACCTTATAGGCACTGGCCCGGCGATTAAATTCAGGCGTCAGGTCGCTGGCATCAATCAGCTGGCTATAGAGCATTTTGGGGCCGACATTCGACACAACCGCCTTGCCGCGAACGTCTTCGCCGGACGTCAGACGCACCCCAACCGCGCGGCCCTTTTCGACGAGGACCTTTTCGACCGCGGCCTCCAAGCTGATCTCAACCCCGACCTCTTCACAGGCCTGGCGCATGGCGGTGGTGATCGCGCCCATGCCGCCAATCGCATGGCCCCAGGCGCCCTTATTGCCATTCACCTCACCAAAAACATGGTGCAGCAAGACATAGGCTGAGCCGGGCGTATCGGGACTGGCATAATTGCCGACCACGGCGTCAAAGCCAAAGGCGGCCTTGACCGCCTCGCTCTCAAACCAGCTATCGAGAAACACCCGCGCGCTCTTGGTGAAGAGATCCAGCACATCGCGCTGCTGCGGCAAGGACAGGCCCGCCATTTTTCGCGCCTGCAAGGCCGCATCGATCAGGGCTGGCAAGCCGCCTGCAACATTGGGCGGGGTCTTCATGGCCAGATCGCGCAAGACATCGGCCACCGACTCTAGCGCGGCGTAATATTCGGGCAGGATATCGGCATCATGGTTGGAGAACTTGCGAAACTCCGCCTGGGTCCGCTCCAAACCGCCACCGAGTTTCAAATAGCCGCCATCGGCCTGGGGCAGGAAGTTGGAGATCGGCCGCTCGACAATGCGAAGCCCGCGCTCAGCCAATTTCATATCGGCAATGACCTTGGGGTTCAGCAGGCTGACCGTATAGCTGGCGACCGAATTGCGAAAACCGGGATGAAACTCCTCGGTCACGGCCGCGCCACCGACCACATCGCGACGCTCGAGCACCCTTACCTTCATCCCCTTGCGGGCCAGATAAAACGCGCAGGTCAGGCCATTATGGCCGCCGCCAATAATGACAGCATCATAGGTCTTGGACATGGAAACTCTTTTTAAACTTGAGCAGGTTTGTGGGTATAGGCCTGGCTCCAACCGGGTGCTGGCGGCTGAGCTTGGCGCGATTGCGGGATCAGGTCGCGGATCTTGGCGCAAAAGCTGCGCAGGCAGACCTCGGTATCGCTCAAGGGCCCAACGCTAAAGGTCGGCGAGGCCATGCCCTGTTGGACCCGCTCGATCAGGACCGTATCCTCAGCATTGACCTGACGATTAATCCGCCAGTTCAAATAGCGGGCAGCGCGCATTTCGCGGCGATCATCGGGGATGGCGTATGAGATTTCGCGGATCAGGGTCTCGGTGGGCGAGATCGGCAAGAACTGCATGAAATCGACCTGATCGGGATAGATATCAAAGGCGACATTCGGCCAGAGCTTAAAATAGAGCCAAAGCTTTTGATTGGCCTCAGGCAAATGGTCGACCTTGGGCAAGAGCTTTTGATAGGCGCGTTCGGACAGATTGGTTGAGGGCTTGTCCATCATCTCGCCCCACATCTTATCGACTAGGGGCTTGGCCTCGACGCCATAGCTGCGGCCAAATAGGCGGGTTAGGCCGGGATGGGCGACCTTGATATGCAGGCCGTCGGAATAATTGTCCGAGACATTCTTCCAATTGACCGGGCGTGGCCGCAGCGTGACCCGGCCAATGGCGCGCAGGTCTTCAAACCGGTAAGGTTCGATCTGGGGCGTATAGGGCGCCATCATTTCTGCGACGCTTGGCCCGCCGCCTTCCAGGCGCACAAAGATAAAGCCGTGATAGATTTCGCAGTCCAGGCTGGGCAGGCTGAGATTTTCCATCACTAGGGAGGGATAGGTGCCGCGCATGGGCACGCCAGTCAGGCGGCCATCCAGCTCATACGACCAGGCATGATAGGGGCAGACCAGCTTGCGCGCGCAGCCGGATGAGCCATCGACCAGACGCGAGCCACGATGGCGACAGACATTGGCCATTGCCCGGATGACCCCGTCCTCGCCGCGTATGACCAGCACGCTTTCACCCAGAAAATCTAGGGTGTGATAATCGCCGATGCCTGCAATATCGCTGACATGGCAAACCACCTGCCAGGAGGGGCGCATGACCTTGGCCGACTCCGCAGCAAAGAATTCTGGGTCATTATAGAGCCAGGCCGGCAGGCTCCAGTCGGCGTCCGAGGCGTTTGTCTGGGCCGGATGGGTCACGGGCTTGTTCACAGGCGCGCCCCCTATTTGGCCAGTTCAATGATCAGGGTGTGCCAGTGGTCCAGCCCCCCATCAATGGCCGATAGCGGTGCGCGCTCATTCAGGCCGTGGGCAAAGTCATCCGAGGGCCGCATAAAGGTGCCCGAAACGCCATAGCTTGGAATGCCTGCGGCGCGGAAATAGAGACTATCGGTTGCGCCCGCAGACATGTTTGGCTCGATCGGCAGGCCAGGCGCGCGGCGATCCACGGCCTTGCGCACAGCCGCCATGATATCGGCGCGCAGGGGCGAGGCATCGCTGGCGGCGGGCTTGCCCAGAACCGTTATGGTCGCGGCGGGATTATCGATCACGGCCTCGAGCGTCTTGCGGATGGTCTCGATCGCCACGCCGGGCATGATCCGGCAATTGACCGAGACGGTCGCGGCCTGGGGCAGGGCGTTCAAGGCATGACCACCACGCAGCATGGTCGCCACGCAGGTGGTGCGCACCTGGCCAATATATTCCGGTTCAGCCGACAAACGGTCGCTGGCGGCCTTGTCCGATGGGTCAGCGGCATAGCGCAACATGGCCTGGCCCAGCTCGCCCGGCGTCTTGAGGCCCGAGGCTTTCAGATAGGCACGGGTCAGTTCATTGGCCTGGGGCGCAAATTGATAGGCCCCAATCTTGTCGATCATCTTGGCCAGGTCATAAATCGCATTGGTCTTGTTTGGGCGCGAGCTATGGCCGCCGGAATTGGTGATAGTGATGTCAAAATCGGCATAGGTTTTTTCACCCGCCTGCAGGGCATAGACGACGGGCTTATTGGCCTCATCCAGCACGCCGCCCCCGGCATCGGCATTGAGCGCAAACTCAGCGCCCGCCAATTGCTTGGCCAGGGCCTGGGAGGTGAGCATGTCGGTTTCTTCGTCACCCGACAGGGCCAGGATGATATCGCGACTGGGCTTAAAGCCCTCGGCCTTCAGCCTGACAAGGGTCGAGACCAGCATGGTCACGTCCAGTTTCATATCCGAAGCGCCGCGGCCATAGACATAGCCGTTTTCGACCACGGCGGTGAAGGGATCGCGCACCCAGTTGGCGGCCTTGGCCTCGACCACATCCATATGGCCCGATAGCAGCATGGGCTTTTTCTTGCCGGTGCCGCGATAGCGGGCGACCAGGGTCGCGGTCTCGCCGATCTTTTCGATCACCACATCTTGCTCGGCAAAGCCGCCTGCGATCAGGACCTGTTTTAGCGATTGGGCATAGACTGGCACCATGCCCTGGCCCTGAACCGTGCGAAACCCGATCGCGGTCTTATAAAGCTCAAGCGCCTGGGCCGACTGTTTGGCATGGACCAAGGCAGGCTTGGCCAAGACGGGCGAGATCAGGGCCAAGCTGGCGGTGAGGGCAAGGCTTAAGGGAACAAGACGCATGGTGTGCAAAGGCCTTTGACAGAAACCGGATGGTTGCGCCGCGCACTCTAGCGACCCTAGGCCGGGCGTCAAATCATCTGGCTGCCCATGTCGCGCGCGTGCAACCGCATGTCGCAGGCCTATTGGCCAAGCGCATAAACCCCAGACACATCAATACGCACCTTAAGCTCGCCCTCTGCAATCGGGGCGGGGCTTGAGTCGGCGCTCATCTTGGCCATGGCGAGAAACATGGGCCGCGGCGACGGTGCGACATCGCCGCCCTCGGACAGGCTAATCAGGCGCGGGTTTTTATGTCCGGTTGCCTCGGCATAGAGCGCGGCCTTGGCGGCCAAGGCCTTGACCGCAGCGCGGCGGGCGGCGTCTTCGATGGTTTGGGGGTTCTTTAAGCCAAAGCCAATGCCACTGACCTGATTGACGCCAGCGCCGACGACCGCGTCCAAGGTTGCGCCCAGGCGGCCAAGCTCATTGACCGTAATCGTGACTGAATTGGTCGCCTGATAACCGGTCAATTTGGGCGGCAGGTTGGGCTCATAGGCATATTGGGCGTTAAGATTAAGCCCCGTGGTCTGGATATCGCGCGGAACTAGACCCTGCTTGGCGAGGGCCGCAAACACCTTGGCCATACGTTCGCGATTGCTGGCCATGGCTTGGGCGGCAGTGGGCCCCGTGGTTTCGACAGCCAGGGTGATCTGGGCCATGTCGGGCACGGCGCGAACCTCGCCAAAGGCGCTAAGATTAAGCCTGGCCTCAGATAAGGCCATGTCCTGTGCGCGTGCGGGCAGGGCCGAAGCCAAGGGGATAACCAAGAGGGCCAGGGCCAAGGGGGTCCAGATCAGGCGCGTCATGAAGTCTCTCCGTGAACAGATAACCATTCTGTGCGCCCTCCAATATGAACAGGGCCTTTAAGCGGCGCACGAGCCATGCTAATCGCTCGGCGATCCCTTATAGGGGGCCTGTAGCTCAATGGTTAGAGCCGACCGCTCATAACGGTCTGGTTGGGGGTTCGAGTCCCTCCAGGCCTACCACTTCCCCCCTCACGCCGCCGTATAGCCACCGTCTATGACCAGCTCGGCGCCGGTCATGAAGCTGGATTCGTCGGAGGCGAGGAAGACAATGCCGTCGGCGATTTCGCGGGCCAGGCCCATGCGGCCAAGGGCATGGCGCGAAATGATCAGGTCGCGCATCTCATTGCCGTTTTCAGCCTCATGCAGGGCATTAGTGACCATGGGGGTCTCGATAAAGCCGGGATGCACCGAATTGACCCGGATACCGAGCGGGGCCAATTCCAGGGCGGTGGCCTTGGTCAGCATCAGGACCCCGCCCTTGGAGGCGCAATAGGCGCTCGCGCCAGCCATGCCGACCTTACCCAGAATGGAGGACAGATTGATGATCGAGCCGCCGCCGCCCTCGGCCATGAGCGGGGCAACCGCGCGCATGCCCAAAAACGTGCCGTCCAGATTGACCGACAGCACCTGACGCCAGGCGGCAAGGGTCATCTCTAGGAAGGGCTCACTACCGCTAATGCCAGCACTATTGATCAGGACATCAATCTTGCCAAACCGGTCCATGGCCGCACGGGCGACCTCGGTCCAGCGGGCCTCATCGGTCACGTCCTGGGTCAGGAAGAGGGCCTGATGGCCCTGGGCGGTCAGGCTCTGGGCAAGGTCTTGCCCCGCCGCCTCGGCCATATCGGTTAGGACCAGATGCGCGCCTTCCGCCGCCAGTCGCCGTGCGCTTTCTGCGCCAAGCCCTGAGGCGGCCCCGGTGATCAAGACCACCTTGCCTGATACGCGTCCTGACATGGTTCTGCTCCCTTTTTGTAACGAGCCTTGCTGGCTCTGGTTTACCGCACCAGTTCGCCGCCCTTGATCACATGGGCGACGTGTTCGAGTACGGTGATGTCTTTAAGCGGATCACCCGGAACCGCGATCATGTCGGCATAATGGCCGGGGGATAGGCTGCCGACTTCGCTTGAGCGGCGCATCAGCTCGGCTGCAACGGTGGTGGCCGACTGGATGGCCTGCATCGGCGTCATACCATAGCGGACCATATAGGCAAATTGCTTGGCATTATCGCCATGCGGATAGACCCCGGCATCAGTGCCGTAAGCGATCTTGACCCCGGCCTTGACCGTCTTGCTAAAGCCGACGCGTTGCAGGTCGGTGGTGTCGCGGTTCTTGCGCAAGATCTCTTCGGGCCAGTGGTCGCGGGCCCCGATCTCATTGATATAGTCGCCATTATAGATGTCCATAACCAGAAACGCGCCCTTGGCCTTGGCAAGCGCTATGCCCTCTTCATCAATCAGGGAGGCATGTTCGATTGAGCGGACCCCGGCGCGCAAGGCGATCTTGATCCCCTCTGCCCCATGGGCATGGGCAATGGCATAGCTATTATTGCGCGCGGCCTCTTGCACGGCGGCGCGGATCTCATCCTCGGTCAGTTCGGGCGCGCCCGGCTCGGTCCCGGCAGCGAGCACGGCGCCCGTGGCGATCAACTTGATAAAGTCTGCACCATGTTGGAACAGATAGCGCGCCTTGACGGTCATTTCGGCGGGCGAGGACACGATTCCGACCCGCATATCAGCAGGCACAGTCACATCGGCGGCCAGGCCCGTGACCTCGCCGCCGCCGCCGGGCACGGTCAGATAGGCCCCGGCCACCAGCATGCGCGGCCCAGGTACCCAGCCGGCATTGATGGCATCGCGCAGGGCAACATCGCCAAAGGCGCGGAAGGTGCCGACGTCACGCACACTGGTAAAGCCAGCCTCTAGGGTCTGTTTGGCATGATGGGCACCCAGCAAGGCAATTTCGGCCGCCGAATGCAGCAGGGGCTCGGCGACATTGCTGGACTGCTCAGTATCGACCAGATGCGTATGCATATCGATCAAGCCCGGTAGGACCGTATAGGCTGACCAGTCGGTGAAATACGAGCCCGCTGGCGGCGGGACAAAGGCGGTAATGGCGACGATCCGTCCATCGCTGATCTGGATCAGTCGATCCTTCTGGACCTTACCATAGTCTGTATCGATTAAGCGGCCAGCCCGAACATAGCGGGTCTCGGCGCTAGCGGGCAGGGCAAGCCCTATGCTGGCTGCCAAGACAAGTGAGGCGAGGCGCAAGGTCATGGACAATCCTTTGATGGGCAAGAGCATGGCCATCGGCCAAGGCCATTAAGCTGTTGCCCGACCCTAACAAATACCATTCACGCTTTCACCGTCTTTGTCTTTAAGCCTCAACCTTTGAAACCGAGTTTGTCGCGCAATATTCGTCAAACACGCTTGGCCACGAAAAAGCCATAAATTGACAAAAATTAATTATCGACTTCTTATGTCTATCGAGCTCCAAAACCTAAAAAACAAGGGCTCTTTCTCAAACGGGAGTATGGAAATGCTTAAAGGTTTGGTTAGATTTGCACTTTTAGCCGTCGGTTTGCTAGCGTTACCTAGCGAATCGTTTGCCTCGACCGCCATGTTGAAGGCCGACGACTATGTCGGTATCTCATTTTGGCTGATCTCAATGGCGCTTGTCGCCTCAACGGCCTTCTTCTTCCTTGAAACCCAGCGCGTTGCTGGAAAGTGGAAGACCTCCTTGACCGTGTCGGGTCTGGTGACCTTGGTTGCGGCCGTGCACTATTTCTATATGCGCGAAGTTTGGGTCGAGACCGGCTCTACCCCAACCGTCTATCGTTATATTGACTGGTTGATCACGGTGCCCTTGCTGATGGTTGAGTTCTATCTCATCCTGTCGGCCATTACCAAGGTCCCCGGCGGCGTGTTCTGGCGCCTGATGCTGGGTACGCTGGTCATGCTGGTGGGCGGCTATTTGGGCGAGGCCGGTTACGTGGCTGTTATGCCCGCCTTCATCGTTGGCATGATTGGTTGGGCCTATATCCTGTACGAAGTGTTCTTGGGTCAGGCCGGGAAGATCAATGCCTCTGAGGCCCCGGCATCGGTGCAGTCGGCCTTCAAGCTGATGCGTCTGATTGTGACCATTGGCTGGGCGGTTTATCCGATTGGGTATTTCTTCGGCTATCTCACCGGACAGGATGCAACCAATAGCGAGCATGCCTTGAACGTGATTTATAACTTTGCCGACGTGCTGAACAAGATCGCCTTTGGCGTGATCATCTGGACCGCGGCGGTCGCTGAATCCGACAAGTAAGATCGTAAAAAACACCCTTGAAGCGTCTGGCCCAAGCAGGCCAGACGCTTTTTTTATGGGTTCAGCAACAGTGCGATCTGGATCAGGGATGCGGCGAGCGCCAGCACCAGACCAACCCAGATACGCGGTCCGGCCAAGGCCATGATGATCGGCCGGGTTGGGAAGGAAAAGGTCTCCGCTGTGCCAAGGATCTTGAAGGCATGGATGTCGCCAAAATAAGGATCCGTCGCGAGGATCATCAGGTCGCGGCGACTGCGATAGCGCATATAACCCATAATCGACCAGCCCGGATCAGGGCTCACCCGCCAAGCATCGACATAGCCGCCGATCTTGCGTGCCGCTATGGCCGGATGGCCGCCGCGCAGGAACAGGCGCTTTATAAAGGCCTTGGTATAGACATCCATCATGGCGCGGCCCGGGACGGATTCGCCGGAGACGGGATGGGCCACCATGCCTGGCTCAATCTTGACCAGATTGAGCATGAAGAATTCGCGGCCATCATCCTCTTCGAGAAATTTGCGTATGATGGATGGGTCATTATGGCCAGCCGACTTGCCCTCCGCGGCCTTTGCCATAAGGGCGTCGATCTCGGCGGCCTTGAGCGGCCCGCGCCAATTACTGTACCAGAGCCGAAACAGGACATACATGGTCAGGGCGGTGGCCCAGACATGGGAATTGAGCATGGACTAATCTCCTCATATTTTAGCATAATGTGTGCCAATATTGAGGGGCGTGCAAGTCCGTCAGGTCTGAGCGACCCGCCTTAGAAAGATTTCGGCAATCTCCTCGCCGCGGGTTTCTTGCAAAAAATGGCCCGCGCCGGGCAGGAGATCGAAACTGGCTTGGGGATAGTGGCTGGCCCAGGTGCGGCCCCAGTCTTCGGTAAAGACGTCATCAGCCCCGCCCCAGATGAAATGGATCGGTCCGGTCCAGGCCTTTAAGGCCGCGAAATCCTGGGCCTGGCCCTCGGCATGGCCGCCCATGGGATTGTCAAACGGCAGGCTTAAGGGAAACCGGCGAGGGCCGGCATGGCCCAGATAACCCAGGCCCGCAAATGGCGCGTCATAGCCGCGGCGGACCGCGTCAACCTCAGGCGCCAAGACCGGCGGGGCATGGCCCTGGACCATGGCATAGAGGGCGCGGGCGGGCATGTGGCCGCTGGAAATCATCATGAACCAGCCAAGACTGATACGGTCTGGCACATTGGCCCCAAACAGGCCGTCCGGATGCCACTGGGCGTTCCACTGGCGCAGGGCGGGAGTATAGGCGTAAGTCTCATGGTGCAGCCAGGTATTCATGATCACCAGGCGGGCAAAACGCTCCGGCGCCCGCGCGACCTGGGCCAGGCTGATGGGCCCGCCCCAGTCCTGGCAAAACAAGTTTATGCCAATGAGATCTAGGGTCTCGATAAGGTGCCTGTGGGCGGCAATATGCCGAGCGATCGAATACCAGTCGTCATCCGTCACCTTATCAGAGCGGCCAAAGCCGATATGGTCGGCGGCGATACAGCGATAGCCCTCTGCAACCAATCTTGCGATAATCTTGCGGTTCAAAAAGGTCCAGGTCGGCATGCCGTGCATGAGCAGGGCCACCGGGCCGTCGCGCGGGCCCTCATCGATATAGTGCAGCCGCAGGCCTTCAAACTCTAGATAGTTCGGCGAGAATGCATAGCCGGGCAGGTCGGCGAAATGCGCATCCGGCGTGCGGACAAAGGGCACGCCTTGGGCCGTGGTCATGATCTTGGACACGAAGACTAAGCCTTGTTCAGGTCATTGCAAAAGCGGCAATGCCTGAACAAATCCCCTAAACCGCCTGGTCGTCAAATACGAAATGCGACGGCTCAAAATGGTTGGTCATTTTCCAATAATCAACCAGCCGATAGGGCAGGACAGCAAACACCCGGCCATGTTGATTGCGATACCAGTTATTGGCGCCCTTATGCGACCAGACCATGCCCGCATGCAGGTCATCAACCTCTTGCACATTGGCCTTGTGCGCTTCGGGTCTGACGCTGATGGCCTTGTGGTGGCCCTCGATCAGTTCGCGCAGGGCATTCATGACCAGTTGCATCTGGCATTCAGCGATGAATATGGCATTGCCGCCATGGGCGAGGGCCGTATTGGGGCCCAAGAGGATGAAGAAGTTGGGAAAGCCGGGCACCATTGTGCCCTGATAGGCTTGGGCATCATCCGGTCCCCAGACCTGATGCAGGTTTAGGCCGCCAGCGCCGCGGATTTCCATGGGGGCGAGCATATGGCTGGCTTGAAAGCCGGTGGCGCAGATGATGGCATCGGCCGGCCGAATGGTGCCGTCGGCCGCTTCAATCCCGTCTGGAACAATCCGCGCAATCTTTTCGGTGACCAGCTCGACATTGGGCCGCTTGAGCATTTTGAACCAGTGATTATCGATCAATATGCGTTTGGCATAGGGTGGATAGTCCGGCAAAGCCTTGGCCAGTAGGGGGGAGTCCTCGCCCAGCTCGCGGCGCATATGGCGTTCCATAAACACCCTATGCTGGTCATTGGCCTTATTGATCGACTGGCCTGGCTTGTCCCATGAAGGGTCAATCTTCAGCGCCGCATGCAGGCCATCGGCAAAGGCCCAGAACAGCTGGAACCGGTACCAGCGCGCATAATAGGGCACATTTGCCAGCACCCATTTGACCCCGTCTTCGACCACGCCAAAATAGTTGGGATTGGGCACGACCCAGTGCGGGCTGCGCTGATAAATGGTCAGGCGCTCAACATCCGGGGCAAGGGTTGGTGCGACCTGGTGGCCAGAGGCGCCGGTGCCGATCTGGGCAATCTGTTTGCCGCGCCAGTCAAAGTTTTCGTCCCATTTGCCCGTATGCAGCACAGGCCCCTTAAAGGTTTCGATGCCGGGAATGTCTGGCAATTTGGGCCGGTTCAATAGGCCAACCGCCGAGATCACCGCATTGGCGCTAAGGGTTTCTAGCGTCCCGTCGGCCTTGCGCAGGGTGACGGCCCAAAGCGCGGTCGCATCGTCATAAATGGCCGAAACCACCTCAGTTTCGAAACGGGTCTTGTCACGCAGGGCATGGTGATTGGCCACATCCTCGAAATAGTCCCACAATTCCTGACGCTTGGAGAAATAATTATCCCAATTATGATTGGGTTCAAACGCATAGGAATAAAAATGGTTGGGCGTATCGACGCCGCAGCCAGGATAGGCATTTTCAAACCATGTGCCGCCAACGGTTGGGTTTTTCTCAATGATCTGGAAGGCGATATCGGCTTGCTGTAATTGGATCGCGGCCAATAGGCCCGACATGCCTGCGCCAATAATTACGACAGAAAAGGCATCCAGTACGGCCTTGGAGGGTTTGTTGCGCCAGGCAATACCTTGGGCCTTGTCCGTCTGGGGGGTTAGATCCGCGCGCATCATGGCGACATAGTCGTCACTGACCACCTCGCCCGCTGCCGTGCTCATCATCTGGGTCAGGAGCGCGCCGCCTGGAATGGGCGGCACAGGCTGGCCCGACTGGGCAAGATCGATCAGCACATCAAATAGGGCCGTGCGGATCTGGTCGCGCAGGGGCTCTGGCATGGTCTCGTGATAATTCATTGGGCCGCGAATATGCGGCTTGGCCAGATCGAGCCAATGGGTATCACCGGTCAATTGCACCAGGACCAGCATCAGGGTCGCGGTATCGGCGCTCTTAAGCGCCTGCCTGAAACGGCTCGGGTCTTGGGCAAGGCTCGCGGGGATCACATCCGTCATGGTCATCACTCTGAAATCAATTAATCGCGACACAAGGTCGCCTGGCCCCGCCTTGAGCCGGCCCAACCCGATACACAGAAAATCTACTGGCGAGTACTCACAAAATTGATTGGAAGGGTCAAGGGGCTGCGGCATCTTTGTCGCACTCCCCTCTAAATGTGGTCGTAAACGCGGTGTTCGGTTCGTGCTTGACCTAGAGGATCAATTGGGCCTTGCATCCTACTTCAAACTCGTTCTAGCTACGCACAAGTAGAATAATAACACTTTGGGAATAGGGGAAACGAAATGACCAATCCTATGATTCAGTCGCGTCTGCGCCATTCGGCCTTGCACGCTTCGGTCGGCATTGCCGCGCTTTTGCTAGCCGCTGCTCCGGCTTTTGCCTATGCGGCTGAGGCCGCCAAAGCCGCCAAGGCCGACGAGCCCAGCGAAGTCATCATCACAGCGACCCGCCGCAGTGAAAACCTGTCCAAGGTCGCCGCCTCGGTCACTGCCATTGGCGCTGCTCAACTTGGCGCTGGCGGGATCAAGGATATTGGCTCCTTGGCCAATGCCGTTCCAAACCTGTCGGTCGGTGACCAGTTCGGCGTCAACCGCACCTTTATCCGCGGCATCGGCATGACCAGCATCGATCTGGGCGCTGATGGTGCCGTGGCCTTTTTGCAAGACGGCGCAATTCTGGCCCGCCCAGCCGCGCAATTGTCCGGCTTTTATGATGTTGAGCGGGTAGAAGTCCTGCGCGGCCCACAAGGCACGCTCTATGGCCGCGGCGCAACCGCCGGTGCGATTAATTTGATCACCAAGCGCCCTACCGACGACCTGCAAGGCTATGCCAAGGTCACGATCGGCAATTACAATGCCCGCGTCGTCGAAGCCGCCATTGGTGGCCCAATCAATGCCGACAAGCTGTCCTTCCGCATTGCTGGCAAGTATGACAAGCATGACGGCTATGGCAAAAATCTGTTCACCGGCAATCCTGTCGATGACCGTGATGCCTATGCCATCCGCGGCTCGCTGCTCTATACGGCTTCGGATAAGCTGAACGTGCTGATTTCAGCCGAAAGCTTCCGTGAAAACGACAACAATTACGCCTTCCACTATTTTGGCCCAACGGTTGCGCCTGAGAACTTCCTCGGCAGCCTGATCGGCGGTAATTCGATCTTTACCTACAAGGCCGGTACGCCAAACCTGCGGAATACCTATTCGGACCAGGACGCGATCAATCGTCGCCATGGCACCAGCGGTACCGCAACCGTCACCTGGACGCCGGGCGCATGGGATGTGAAATCCATCACCTCCTATCACCGCTTTGTGCGCTTTAACCGCGATGATCTGGACGCCTCCAATGTCTGGATGTTCGGCCAGAACAATTATGAAGAGCGCAGCAATACCTTTAGCCAGGAATTTGTCGGCAATTATACAATCGACAAGACCGAGGTCATGGTTGGCGCCATGTATTTCAACGAGCACCAGTTCGGCAGCGTCAAGGTGCCTCTGGTTAATCTCGCTGTGCTGCTCAAGCTGGCCGGTCAACTGCCACCGGGTGCGCCGGACAATGCCCTGGACAGTTTCAATTATCTTCAATTTGGTACGGTTGACACCAATGCGTATGGTGCCTTTGCACAGGTTAAATATGCCATTAATGACAAGCTGAAACTGACCCTTGGTGGCCGTTACAGCTATGAGCAGCGCAAGGGCAAGGGCTCGTTCCAGTTCCT
>CANGCO010000049.1 GCA_947452365.1 Caulobacteraceae bacterium | reverse complement strand
TCATTGGTCACCGAACCGCCATCGATCAGGATGAAGCCGTCACCCTTGAAGTCGAACTTCAGGGACTTGCCCAGGCCGGAATCTTCACCCACGGCCTTGGCCATGATGTCGGTAATGTCTTGCAAGGTCGCCATGGACTCTGTCTCCTAGAGGGGCGCAATCGCGATCGCGCGGGGAATGGGTCTGCGTCAGATCGAGCGACCTGCGCGGGCGGTAACTTGCAGATACACGCGGCGAAAGTAAACACCGCTCAGACTGAAATCTTTATGGTCTGGGGCGTAATGTGCTGGCTCTTGAATTGGGTGTGGGGCTTCCCACCTATTCATCGAGGGCGCCGGATATCTGGGCCTTTCAGGTTGAGTACAGGGCCCAGATGGGACTGCACCAAACACCTGCTCATCAACTGCAACCTTGCTTTGCTCAAGGAGGATGCCTGTATGCGTCGTTTTGATTTATCCCCCCTCTATCGTTCCGTTGTCGGTATGGATCGTCTGGCCCAGCTTCTGGAGTCTGCGGCCACGACCGAGGCGGCCTCGGGCTATCCGCCCTATAATATCGAGCGTACGGACGAGAATGCCTATCGCATCGAGATCGCGGTCGCTGGCTTCAAGCCCGAAGACTTAAGCATCGAGGTCAAGGAAAACCTACTCACGGTTCAGGGCCGCAAGCCCGCCAATGATGAGGCCCGCAGCTATCTGCATCAGGGCGTTGCCGCGCGCAGTTTTGATCGGCGCTTCCAGCTGGCCGATTATGTTGTGGTCACGGGCGCTGATCTGGCCAATGGGCTCTTGACCATCACCCTGCAGCGCGAACTGCCCGAACAACTCAAGCCGCGGCGGATCGAGATCGCTACGGGTGCCAAGCCTGTGATTGCATCCGACCCGGCGGCCAAGGCGGCCTAAGCGCCTAACAGTCTAGCAAAGACCTTCCCTAGGCGCGGTTTCCCCTTCCGCGCCTGGGGAGGGGTGTTTCATGAACCTTAAGCGCGCGTCGCCAAAAGACCCTGACGCGACAATTCCCAGGCCAGCGGCCCACCGCGTAGGGTCCAAAGGCGCGTATAGCCCAGATTGCCATAGCGTTTGAGCGCCTCAATCAGCGGCTCACCGGGCATGGGGTCAAACTGGGCATCAAAGGTTTCAGGACTATCGGCGGCCTCGACCAAGGGTTGGCCGGTGGTCAGGCGATGAATAAATCCGCGGCACAGAATAAGGGCCTCATCGGCTAGGAGGCCAGTTTCGGCAACCAGTCCTGCCGCGTGCAGCCGCTCTAGACCCTGTCCAGAGGCAAAGGGCGAGGGGTCTTCACAGGCAATTACGACACGGCTAATCCCGGCTAGGGCTAGGTGTTCAGCGCATGAGGTCTTGCCATTGGACCGCGCGCCGCAAGGCTCCAGCGTGACATAGGCTGTGGCCCCGCGCGCAGCCTCGCCTAAGGCTTCAAGCGCCTGTTCTTCCGCATGAGGACGACCGCCCTTGGCGGTTGCGGCCTCGCCCAGGATCTGGTCATCCTTGGCAATCACACAGCCCACACTGGGATTGGGCCAGGTCTGGCCAAGATTGACCATGGCCGCGGCAATGGCGCGGCGCATCATGACCTTGTCGGTTGTGACGCTCACGAGACCTTCGGCAGGGCCTGGGCGCGGGCCGTGTCGAGATAGCGGGCTTCAAACGGCTTGAGGTCGGCATCCAATTCGATCAGCAAGGGATTGCCCGTTGGGATCTCAACCTCGGTGATTTCGCCGTCGGGTACGCCAAACAGGTGCTTGACGATGGCGCGCAGACTATTGCCATGGGCGGCCACCAGCACGGTCTGGCCCTTGGTCAGTTGCGGCACGATCACGGTCTGCCAATAGGGCAGGACCCGCTCTAGGGTCGTCTTCAAGCTTTCCGTATCGGGAATATCAAGACCGGCATAACGCCGATCCTTGGCAAAATCATACGCCCCGCCGGGCGCGAGTGGCGGCGGCGGCACGTCATAGGATCGGCGCCATACTAGGACCTGGGCCTCGCCATGTTTTTGCGCGGTCTCGGCCTTGTTCAGGCCGGTCAGGCCGCCATAATGGCGTTCATTCAAGTGCCAGTCCTTGGTCAGGGGCACCCAGGCCTGGTCCGCGGCCTCAAGCGCCAGGCAGGCGGTGCGAATGGCGCGGGTCTGGACCGAGGTATAGGCCTGGTCAAATTCTATGCCTTCGGCTTTTAGCAGCGCGCCCGAATGCCGCGCCTGGGCTTCGCCCTCATGGGTGAGGTCAACATCGACCCAGCCAGTAAAGCGGTTTTCCAGATTCCACTGGCTTTGGCCGTGGCGGACAAGAACAAGCTTTGGCATGGGGTAAGGGCCCTTGATAACAACTGGCCTATGGCGCTAAGGCCATGTCGGCGGGTCGTCAAGTCAGGGATTTTGCGCGGCGGCTTGGCGCGACCCGATTTGGCCTGTTATAGTGGGCCATGTCTGATCGCCTGTTTTTCCTAAGTCTGGCTTTAGCCGCCCTGGCCCTGATCGCTTTTGCCGCTGTCTGGCCGCAAGGCCTAGGCGATCGTTCGCCCGGCTTTTTGGGGCACACACCAGTTCAACAGACCCCGCAAATGCAGGCGGCCATGAAGCGTGAGGCCGATCATGCCAAGGCCCAGCTTGAGGCCGCCAAGGCGGCAGCGGCGACCAAGCCATGAGTGGTTTTGATGCGGTGACGGTTGGCCGCCGGGTACTCGCCACCGAGTCCAAGGCCCTAGACCAGATGGCCGACCAGCTTGGTCAGGCCTTTATCGATGCGGTCGAAGCGGTTTTCACCACCAAGGGCCGGGTTGTCCTGACCGGGGTCGGCAAGTCGGGCCATGTTGGGCGCAAGATTGCCGCCACCCTGGCCTCGACCGGCACACCGGCCATGTTTGTCCATGCCAATGAGGCCAGCCATGGCGATCTGGGCATGATTGGCGCGGCCGATGTCGTTCTGGCCTTGTCCAAGTCGGGCGAGGTGCGCGAACTGACCGATATCATCACCTATGCCAAGCGCCTGGGCGTGCCCCTGATCGCCATGACCGCCGCGGCCACCAGCGCGCTTGGCAAGGCGGCAGACATTTTGTTGCTCTTGCCCGATGCGCCAGAAGCCACAGACGGGGTCAATGCCCCGACCACTTCGACCACCTTGCAGATTGCGCTCGGTGATGCTCTGGCGGTCGCGGTCTTGGAGCGGCGCGGCTTTACCGCCAATGATTTTAGGATCTATCACCCGGGCGGTAAGCTGGGGGCCATGCTGCGCACGGTCGGCGAGATCATGCATGGGCCGGACGAGCTCCCCTTGGTCTCGAAAGAGGCCGCCATGCCCGAGGCCCTGCTGATCATGACCGAAAAGCGGTTTGGCTGTGTCGGGGTCAAGGATGATCAGGGGCGGCTGGCCGGTCTGATCACAGACGGTGATCTGCGTCGTCATATGGACGGCCTATTGGGGCTGACGTCTGGTCAAGTCATGACCGCCAATCCGCGCACCGTGTCCGCCACCATGCTGGCAGCTGAGGCCCTGCATCTGATGAATAGCTGGCGGATCACGGTTCTGTTTGTCGTCGATCAGGATAGGCCCGCCGGCATATTGCACATTCATGATCTGCTCAGGGCTGGGCTGGTCTAGGGTCACAGCCCCCTTCCGCCTTCCCCGGGCAGGCGGGGACCCAGAATGATGATTGCCAGGCGTGCGAACGGGTCTGGATCCCCGCCTTCGCGGGGAAGGCGGCGGAGGGGCGGATTAACCCTAGTCGATCTTGACCGGGCTCAGCAGCGGCTCGCCCGCAAAATGACGGCGCAGGTTTTCGACCATCTGACCAATCATCGCCGGGATAACGCCAGCCGTCGATCCCGCCGTATGCGGCGTGAGCACCGTATTGGGCACACCGGCCCAGCGGCTTGGCGGGGTCGGTTCTTCGATAAACACATCCAGCGCCGCCATGCCCAGCGCGCCCGATTTCAAGGCGGCGATCGCCGCATCCTCGTCCAGCACAGACCCGCGCGCGACATTGACCAAAAGACCCTCTGGGCCCAGCGCCTCAATCACGGCCTTGCTGATCAGGCCCGCATTGCTGGCATCGGCGCGGCAGGCGACAAACAGAATATCGCTGGCCTTGGCAAGATCGATTAGGCTTGGCACAAACGGATAAGGCGCATCCGCCTTGGCGCGCGGGCCCCACCAAGCAATCTCGACGCCAAAGGCTTCAAGGCGCTTGCCAACCGCCATCCCGATAGCCCCCAGACCAACAATCCCGACCTTGCGCCCCTTGAGCGAGGGTCTAAGCTGGCCACGATAGGACGGGGTCCATTCGCCAGCGCGCAGACGCCGGTCGCCCTCGACAATAATCCGCCAGGACGCCAAGGCCGCGCCAACCGCGTGATCGGCCACATCGTCGGCATTGAGGCTAGCCGCGTGGCTCATGGCCACGCCCCGGCTTTTCAAAAAGGCGGGGTCATAAGCGTCATAGCCAACACTGACACAGGCAACCAATTCCAAGGCGGGCATGGCCTCATAAAAGGCCCGGTCAAAGCCGTGCTCACCTGCGGCGACTAAGGCCTGCAGCCTCTGGCCCGGTCCCCGCGCAAAATCCATCGGATCGGCATAATCCCAGACCTTTAGGACCTCATACTGACCCGAAAGCATTCCTTCCAGGCCCGTAAACATCGGGTGGCTTAGGGCAATAACCGGCTTGGTCATCCGGCTCTAGCGTCCGAACTTTTGGAATTTGAGGCGTTTGGGGATCAGGCTGTCAGCGCCTAGGCGGCGCTTCTTGTCTTCCTCATAGGCCTCGAAATTGCCTTCAAACCATTCGACATGGCCGTCGCCTTCAAAGGCCAGAATATGGGTGGCCAGCCGGTCTAGGAACCAGCGATCGTGGCTGATGACCACGGCACAGCCGGCGAATTCTTCCAGCGCCTCTTCGAGGTTTTGCAAGGTCTCGATATCGAGATCATTGGTCGGCTCATCGAGCAGTATGACATTGCCGCCGGTGGTCAGGGTCTTGGCCAGGTGGACGCGGTTGCGCTCACCGCCCGAGAGGAGGCCAACCTTTTTTTGCTGATCGCCACCGCGGAAATTGAACGAACCAACATAGGAGCGGGTATTGATTTCCCGCGCCCCGACTTTCAGCACATCCAGGCCTTGCGAGATCTCGGCCCAAACTGTCTTGGCCGGGTCCAAAGCGTCGCGGCTTTGGTCGACATAGGCCAGCTTTACCGTCTCACCCAGACGCACCGAGCCCGTATCGGGGGATTCCTGGCCAGTGATCAGCTTGAACAGGGTTGATTTACCGGCGCCATTGGGACCGATCACGCCGACAATGCCATTGGGCGGCAGCTTGAAGGACAGGCCGTCAAACAAGACCCGGTCGCCAAAGGACTTTTTCAGGTCCGCAACCTCGATCACCACATTGCCAAGGCGCGGGCCAGGCGGAATCTGGATGGTGGCGAAGGACTGCTTTTCGCGCTCCTGCTGATTGACCATTTCCTCATAGGCGGCCAGACGCGCCTTGGACTTGGACTGGCGCGCCTTGGCCGAGGATCGGACCCATTCCAGTTCGCGGGTCATGGCGCGTTGGCGGGCCTCAGACTCGCTGTTTTCCTGGACGATGCGCTTGGTCTTTTGTTCCAGCCAACCGGAATAATTGCCCTCATAGGGGATGCCCTTGCCGCGATCGAGCTCAAGCGTCCATTTGGTCACTTGATCAAGGAAATAGCGGTCGTGGGTCACGAGAATGACACAGCCGGGGAAGTTTTCGAGGTGATGCTGCAACCAGGCCACGGATTCGGCATCCAGGTGGTTGGTCGGCTCATCGAGCAGCAGCATGTCGGGCTTGGAAAGTAGCAGGCGCGCTAGGGCAACGCGGCGGCGCTCACCCCCCGACAGCTTTTCCACGCCGCTATCATCGGGCGGACAGCGCAGGGCCCCCATGGCCATTTCGATCTTGCTGTCTATGTCCCACAGATCGCCCGCGTCAATCTTTTCCTGGAGGGTATTCATCTCCTCCATCAGTTCGTCGGAATACTCCTCGCCCATCAGGGCGGCGACCTCGTTATAGCGGTCGAAAATCTTTTTCTCTTCGCACCAGGCAATAACATTATCGCGCACATTCAGGCTGTCATCGAGATGCGGCTCTTGCTCGAGATAGCCCATCTTGACGCCGTCGGCGGCCTTGGCCTCGCCGTTAAATTCCTTATCGATCCCGGCCATGATCTTGAGCAGGGTCGACTTACCCGAACCATTGACCCCGACCACGCCGATCTTGGCGTCGGAATAGAAGGACAGCCAGATGTTCTCGAACACCTTTTTGCCGCCGGGATAGGCCTTGGTCAGGCCTTGCATCTGGAAAATATACTGCTGTGCCATGGGGCGCGGACGCTCTTTGCGATCAAGGAATGGGGGCTAATAGGGATGTAGCCGCCAATGCGCCCAGAGGCAACGGGTTGGGGCGAGATGGCAAAAAGAAGGGGCCACTGAGGCCCCCTCCACCCCTTCGGGGTCCCCCTCCCCCAGAGGGGGAGGATTTGTTCACATCAAATCTTCCCCCACCGGGGGAAGTACCCGCAAAGCGGGGGTAGGGGGCTAAGCTTACCGCCCCGTTGGCATGTCCTTAAACGCCACGTCCTTATCGACCCGGACATCGCCGGGAAGACCCAGCACGCGTTCGGCGATGATGTTTTTCAAGATTTCGTCGGTGCCGCCAGCAATGCGCAGGCCAGGGGCCCACATCAGGCTTTGTTGGAAGGCGGCTTCCAGCGGGGCGATGGCAGTGTCGGTAATGATGCCGAACTGGTCTTCCAGCTCGACCGCCGCATTGGACAGGTCCTGCAGCTGATTGGCCGAGATGATCTTGCCGATCGAGCTTTCCGGTCCAGGCGTCTGGCCGCGCGACAGGGCGGTCATGGTCCGAAAACGGGTCAATTTGAGGCCCTCAGCCTGGACATACCAGTCGGCTAGCTTTTCGCGGAAGGCGTCATTGGCAAGGGCCGAGCCGGTCTCGGTGACCGTGCTGCGCGCCAGTTCCATAATCTCGGGATAGTTGGGGCCGGTCGAGCCACCAACGGCCAGGCGCTCATTCATCAGGGTGACGAGGGCGACCTTCCAGCCATCACCCACCGCGCCGAGACGCTGGCTGTCCTTGACGCGCAGGTCAGTGAAATAGACCTCGTTAAAGTTTGAACCGCCGCTCATCTGATGGATCGGACGGACCTCGACGCCGGGGGCCTTCATATCGATCCAGAACATGGTCAGGCCCTTGTGCTTGGGCACATCGGGATTGGTCCGCACCAGCAAGATGCCGAAATCGCAATAATGCGCGCCCGAGGTCCAGACCTTTTGGCCATTAATCACCCAGTCATCGCCGTCTTGCACCGCGCGGGTGCGCAGGCCCGCCACGTCGGAACCGGCAGAGGGTTCGGAAAACAGCTGGCACCAGATTTCCTCGCCGCGCACGGCGGGGGCGACAAAGCGCTGTTTGGTCTCGTCATTGGCAAACGCCATGACGGTGGGCACGCACATGCCAAGGCCAATATCGAAAAAGCCGCGCGGCACATCGAACTTGGACTCTTCTTGATTATAGATGACGTTCTGGATCGGGGTCGCGCCGCGCCCGCCTAGGGCTTCTGGCCAGGTCATGCAGGTAAAGCGCGCCTCGGCCTTTTTGGCCTGCCAAGCCTTGGCCAGCTTAAGCAATTCTGGCTCGGACAGCTTTTTGGTATCGACCTTTTCGGGCGCATTGGCGGTGAGCCAGTCGCGTACTTCGGTGCGGAAGGCGGCTTCTTCGGGGGAGTCGTTGAAGTCCATCTTGGGTCTCCAGTTTGAGGTCTACCGCGGCCCGGTATGGGGCCGACGATTTAAACGATGAAATAGGGCGATTATGCGCTTTGACTAGGCCGCGTTGCGACGTTCCAGTTGGCGCACCAGGCGTTCTTTCCAGGTCTTGGGCGCACCGGCGACCAGGGCCAGCTGGCGCGAGCGGCGATAATAGAGGTGGCAGTCAACGGCCCAGGTAAAGCCCATGCCGCCATGGGTCTGGACGTTTTCCTTAGACGCAAACCAAAAGGCATCGCTGGATGCGACGCGAGCCGCCGAGGCGGCAATGGGCAGTTCAGCTGCGCCGACATTCAAGGCCCAGGCGCCGTAATAGGCATTGGAACGCGCCAGCTCGTTCTTGACATAAATATCAGCCAGCTTGTGCTTGATCGCCTGATAGCCAGCAATGGTGCGGCCAAAGGCATAGCGGTCCATGGCATAGTCCTTGGCCATTTCTAGGCACCGGTCGGCCCCGCCCAATTGCTCAAACGCGATCAGGACAGCAGCGCGATCAAACACCGCCTCGGTCAAGGCAAAGCCTTCGCCAGCATCGCCAAGCCGCTCAGCCGCTGCGCCCGAAAACGTGATCTTGGCAACGCTGCGGGTTGGATCGAGGGTCTTGAGGGTCTCGCGCGTCACGCCAGCGCCGGCCAGTTCAACCAAAAACAGGCCCGGCTTGCCGTTTTCATTGGCCAGGACAACGGCCAGATCGGCAATATCACCGTCCGTGACTGGGATCTTGGTCCCCGACAGCTTCCCGCCGGAAACATTGGCCTGCAGGGTCTGGGGATTGACCGTGCCGGGGCCTTCCGACGTGGCATAGGCCCCGATCACTTCGCCTGCGGCAATCTTGGGCAGCCATTTGGCCTTTTGCGCATCGGACCCGGCCAGCATGATGGCTTCGGCTAGGAAATAGACCGTAGAGGCAAACGGGATCGGCGCGCAGGCGCGGCCCAATTCCTCGGCAATGGCGCAAAGCTCAACCCGGCCAAGGCCAAGCCCGCCGAACTCTTCGGGGATGGCTGCGCCAAGCCAGCCTTGCTCGCCCACGCCCTGCCACAGGGCCACGTCGTGGCTGACCTCGGCATTATCCAGCACCTTGCGCACATGGGCGGCGGTGCAATGGGCGTCGAGGAATTTACGTGCCTCGTTTTTCAGAAACTTCTGGTCGTCGGAATAATCAAAATTCACGGCCGCTGGCCTCCCGCTGCTTGGCTGCCGACCCAGTCGGTGGCGGCGCCAGTTATGACTTGGTGACAAGATACGCGCTTGTGGCCAAGAGGAAAGACTGTCCTTGCGTCAAGCCAGCCCCTGGCGCGCCAATTATAAACAAGACGTAATTTGCGCTCCTAGCCAGACTGTGAACAATGAGGCTCAAGCCTAGGAAACCCAAACATGACCGATCTTGCATCCGCCCCGACCCAAGGCCCAGCGCCGCGCGAAGACATCAGCGTGGCGATTGCCGTCTATGTCCTCTATCTGCTGCCGTTTTTCATCACACCCTTGGTGGGATTGATCTTGGCCTATGTCAGTCAGGAAACGGCAAGCCCGATGCTGAAAAGCCATTTCACCTTCCAGATCCGCAGTTTCTGGCTGTTGGTGGCGGGCATTGCGATCGCGGCCATGGTTTTTGTGTTCAGCATCATCCCCGCCATATTACTGGTCGGCATACCCAGTTTGCTTTTATCGATCTTGGTAATCGCCGCCCTGCCAATCTTGTTTGTGCTGCGCACAATTGTCGGCCTGGTGTTTCTGGCCAAGGGCGAGGCCTATCCCCGCCCGACCAGCTGGGTGATCTAGCCCCGGCGCAATCTTAGGACGCCATAGGTCAGGAGCACGACGGCCAAGCATCCAAGGCTCGCATAGAGTTGGCTGGCGAGGTCGGGCGTAAAGGCCATGGCGATCAGGACGGCGATCATGGCGGCTATGGCGACAAAGCTGGCATAGGGAAACAGCCACATTTTGAGGGTCAGGCGCTCGGGTGCCTCGCGCTCAAGCTTGCGCCGCAGCACGATCTGGGCAGCAGCAATCATCAGATAGACAATCAGCATGATAGCGCCTGAGGCATTAACCAGAAACGCAAACACCCGCTCAGGCGACAGGATTGAGGCCGCTAGGGCAAGATATCCAAAGCTGCTGGCGATCAATATGGCCCGGGCCGGGACCTGGCGGCGCGTGACCTTGACCAGGGCCTGGGGCGCATCGCCCTTGTCAGCCAAGGTGAACAAGACGCGCGACGTGACATAGAGGCCTGAATTGAGACAGGACAGGACGGCGGTCAGGACAATCACCTTCATCACGGTCGCAGCGGCCGGAAAGCCGACGGTCTCCAGCGCCATGGCAAAGGGTGACTGGCCCGGCTGGATCGAGTCCCAGGGCACAATGGCCACGATCAGGGTCATGGAGGCGATATAAAAAAGCATGATCCGCAATACGACCGAGCCCGTCATCTTGGCGATGGTGCGGGCTGGTTCTGCCGATTCTGCCGCGGCAATGGTGGCGATCTCTGCACCACAAAGGGCAAAAATGACGCTGGTCACACCCGCCAGAACCGAAACCGCCCCAAACGGGGCAAACCCGCTATGGGCGGTCAAAAGGCTAAGCCCGCCCGTATGACCCGCTGGAAAACCGAGCAAAAAGGACGCGCCAATCACAATAAAGGCAATAATCGCGGCGACCTTGAGGCTGGAAAACCAGAACTCGAACTCACCATAGGAGCGGGTGGATAAGAGATTAATGGCGGTCATGGTGCCAAGCAGGGCCGATCCGACCATCCAGATGGGTAGGCCCGGTAACCAGTCCTGAACCAGCTTGGCCCCGGCTATGGCCTCAATCGCCACCACCACGACCCAGAAATACCAATAGAGCCATCCACTGGCAAAACCGGCCCAGCGGCCAAGGCCAAGTCTGGCATATTCGGTAAAGGACCCCACTTCCGGCGCGGCCATGGCCATTTCACTAAGCATGCGCATGACCAAGAGGATCAGAAAGCCCGCTAGGCCATAACTGACAATCACGGCCGGGCCGATACTGTGGATGGCGGCGCTAGAGCCGACAAATAGGCCTGCGCCAATAATGCCGCCAATCGAGATCATGGCCACATGCCGCGCAGCCAAGGCCTTGCCAAGACCAGGCGTTGCAATCTGGTCGGCTGGGGCGGGATCGGAAAGACTGGTCATGAAAGGGCCCTTAAGTCGGCAATAGGTCGCTCAGTTACATGATCGCAGATAAAGGCGTCCGTGCCAGCCCCTGATTTATCGGTCAGGGCCGGGGCGGTAGAAAGGGGCAACAACCAAGTTTTTCTTCCTCCTTCCCCGCGCAGGCGGGGACCCAGACCTAGTCGCACGGCCAGTTACCCACATTCTGGATCCCCGCCTTCGCGGGGAAGACGGGGAGAAGGGCCCCCTCAGGCAAAGGCTTTGAAATAGCCCTCGATTACCTGCTCATAAATATTGGTTAGGCCCTGAATCTCGGCCACCGGGCTGCATTCATCAACGGCATGCATGGTCGCGCCGACCAGGCCAAGCTCGACCACGGGGCAGAGCTTGCGGATAAAGCGGGCATCGGAAATCCCGCCTGTGGTCGATAGGATCGGGGCTTGGCCCGTGACCGTCTCGACCGCCTTGGCCAGCACATCCACAAAAGCGCTCGGCTCGGTGATGAAGGCATTGCCGGTCAGAACCGCCTCTAGGCTCACCGTGCCATCAAAGCCCTGGCCCGCCGCGGCGCAGGTCTTGCTCAGCCAGGCAATCAGGCTGTCGCCATCATGCAGGGGATTAAAGCGGATATTCAGTCTTGCCATGGCCCTAGCCGGGATCACATTGGTCGCGGCATTGGCAACATCGATGGTGGTCACTTCGAGGTTTGACGCTGGAAAGCGCGGATGGCCCTCATCCAGCACATGGTCCTGCAAGGTGGCTAAGAGCCGGATCAGGACGGGAATGGGATTGGCGGCCTGGTGCGGATAGGCGACATGGCCCTGGACGCCCTCGACCGTGATCCAGGCATTGAGGCTGCCGCGCCGCCCGATCTTTAATTGGTCGCCGAGCCTTGCCGCACTGGTCGGCTCGCCTAGCACGACATGGTCAATCCCCTCGCCTGTGGCCAGCAAGTGCTCAACCACGGGACCGGTGCCATGAATGGCCTTGCCCTCTTCATCGCCGGTGATCAGCATGGAGAGGGATCCAGCCGGTTCACCCTTGGCCAGGACCCGGTCAACCGCCGCGACCCAGGCGGCTATCGCGCCCTTCATATCGACCGCGCCGCGCCCGTACAAAACCCCGTCTATAATCTCGGCCTCAAACGGGCCGGTCTTCCAGGCGGCGCTATCGCCCACCGGCACCACATCGGTATGACCGGCAAAGGCCAGGTTTGGTCCCTTGGTGCCGCGCCGCGCATAGAGGTTTTCAATCCCCTCAAATGGCAGGCGCTGACAGGTAAAGCCAAGGCGCTTGAGCGCACCTTCCAGCACATCCATGGCCCCGGCATCGACCGGTGTTACAGAGGGTTTGCGGATCAGGTCCTGGGCAAGGCTT
Source organism: Caulobacteraceae bacterium (assembly GCA_947452365.1). Classification (GTDB taxonomy): domain Bacteria; phylum Pseudomonadota; class Alphaproteobacteria; order Caulobacterales; family Caulobacteraceae; genus CAISGS01. Next base: position 6,443 of record CANGCO010000049.1, on the reverse strand, counting down.
ATGGGGTCAAGTCGCATGGCTTGGCTTACCTTAATTGTGGGCCGATTTAGTCGCGCAGCAATTCGTTAATGCTGGTCTTGGACCGGGTCTGGGCATCGACGCGCTTGACGATGACGGCGCAATAGAGACCTGGCCCGCCATTGGCACCGGGCAGTGCACCGGGCACCACCACGCTATAGGGCGGCACCTTGCCCATATGAATCTCGCCCGTGGCGCGGTCGACAATCTTGGTCGAGGCCCCCAGGAATACGCCCATGGACAGGACCGCGCCCTCGCCGACAATCACGCCCTCGGCCACTTCCGAGCGTGCGCCGATAAAACAGCCATCCTCGATAATGGTCGGACCCGCCTGCAGGGGCTCGAGCACCCCGCCAATGCCCGCGCCGCCGGAAATATGCACATTCTTGCCGATCTGGGCACAGGATCCGACCGTTGCCCAGGTATCGACCATGGTGCCCTCATCGACATAGGCACCAATATTCACAAAGCTGGGCATCAAGATCACATTTCGGCCAATAAAGGCCCCGCGCCGGGCAACCGAACCGGGGACCGCGCGAAAGCCAGCGGCGGTAAAGTGTTCAGAATTCCACTCGGCAAACTTGCCTGGAACCTTGTCCCACCAGGGGCCCATGCCGGGCTGATGCGCAAGGCTAGCGCCGCCGCCGGTCATGAGGGTGTTGGCATGTAGGCGGAAAGATAACAGCACGGCCTTTTTCAGCCATTGATGCACCACCCATTCGCCGTCCAGCTGTTCTGCAACCCGCACCTTGCCGGCATCGAGCAGGGCAATGGCTTCTTCCACCGCCTCGCGCACGGGACCGGTGGTGGCATCGCTGATCTCGGCCCGGGCGTCCCAGGCGGATTCAAGGGCGGTTTGCAGATCGGTTAGGGACATAGGGTCAGACCTCCTGAACCTGGGCACCGATCAAGAACGGTGGCAGGCGATGGGTGCGGTGGTGAACAAAATCAGCCTTGGAATCCAGAGCATGCCGCCCGACCATGACCGTGGTCATGCCCATGGCCGCAGCCGGTTCCAGATTGCGCTCGCTGTCTTCAAAAAATATCGCATTCTTGGCCGTGAGGCCAAAGGCCCTGGCCATGCGCTCAAAGGTCGGGGCCGCGGGCTTGGGCAGATAATCGGCCGAGGCAATATCGAATATGTCCTCAAACAGGTCCGTAACGCCAAGCTTGCTCAATATGCGTTCGGCATGGGCCAGAGAGCCATTCGTAAAGACCAGACGCCGCCCGGGCAGGCGGCTCAAGCCTTGGCGCAGATCAAGGTCTGGCCCCAACTGGTCCAGATCAATATCGTGGACAAATTCCAAAAACTGCTCTGGCGGCAGGGCATGATGGGTCATCAGGCCAGACAGTGTGGTGCCGTAAGTGTGGAAGTATTGTTTCTGCAAGGCGCGGGCCTCGTCGCGCGGCAGGCCGGTAAATTGTTCCATAAACAAGGTCATGCGGTCGGCGACCTGGGTCATGACCTCGGTCTCGCGCGGATACAGGGTCTCATCCAGATCAAACACCCAGGTATCGACATGGCGCAGGTCCGCGCTCATGCCCGGATCAAGGTCCCGGCCCCGTGTTCGGTGAACAACTCAACCAACATGGCGTGCGGGCGGCGGCCATCCAGAATGACCACAGCCTCAACGCCTTGCTCAACCGCCAAGATTGCGGTTTCCAGCTTGGGGATCATGCCGCCTGTGGCAACGCCATTGGCGATCGCAGCCCTAGCCTCAGATACCGTCAATTGGCGGATCAACTGGCCTTGCGCATCCAGAACCCCGGCCACATCGGTCAAGAGCAACATGCGCTTGGCTTTCAGCGATCCAGCAATCGCGCCGGCCACCGTATCGGCATTGATATTATAGGTCAGGCCCTCTTCGGACACGCCGATCGGGGCAATGACCGGCACATAGTCCTCATCGGCATAGATCAGGGCCTCGATCAGCTTGTGATCGATTTTTTTGGGCTCGCCAACAAAACCGAGATCGACAATGCGCTCAATATTGCTGTCCGGATCGCGGCGCGATTTGCGCGCCTTTTCGACCGTGATCATGCGGGCATCCTTGCCCGACAGGCCAACGCCGCGCACATCGGCCTCGACGCCAGCGCGGTTGATCAGGTGCACGATTTCCTTGTTGATGGCCCCAGACAGGACCATTTCGGCGACCTCCATGGTTGCCTGATCGGTCACGCGCAGGCCGTCAATAAAGGTCGATTTGACCCCGGCCTTATCGAGCATGCGGCTGATCTGCGGGCCGCCGCCATGCACCACCACGGGGTGCACGCCTAAAAGCTTGATCAAGACCGCATCGGCAGCAAACAGCTTGGCCACGGATTCTTCGCCCATGGCATGGCCGCCATATTTGATCACCACGGTTTCGCGGTCATAAATCTGGATATAGGGCAGGGCCTCGGCCAGGGTCTTGGCCGTTGCCCAGCCGCCCTCGTCCGCATCTGGCCGATTGTCTTGAGGTGTGTCCGCCATGGAAATTCCGCGCCGAAAAAGGTGAATGTCTGGATAAACAAGCCCGGGGCCAATGTCACGGCCCATCGGTGCTTAGAGCAGGGCGCAGGCTTCCATGATTTCGGCCCTAAGCTCAGGCATACCATCGCCCTTGGCCGAAGATGTGGCCAGAACGCGGGGAAAGGCTGCGGGTCGCTTGGCAATGCCCTTAAGGGTCTTGGCCACCACTTCGGCCAGTTCCGGCGGCTTGATCTTGTCGGCCTTGGTCAGGACGATTTGATAGGAGACGGCGGCTAGGTCCAGTGCATCCATGGCCTCAGCATCGACGGCCTTCAGGCCATGACGCGCATCGATCAATAGATAGACCCGCTTGAGATTGGGCCTGCCGCGCAGATAGTCGCGGCCCAGATTTTGAAACTTGGCCGTGGTGGTCTTGGAGGCGCGGGCAAATCCATAGCCGGGAAGGTCAACCAGGCGCAGGCGCTCGGTCAGGACAAAGAAATTGACCTCACGCGTCCGGCCCGGCTCATTCGAGGCCCGGGCCAGGTATTTTTGATTGACCAGGGCATTGATCAGGGAAGACTTGCCGACGTTTGAGCGGCCAGCAAACGCCACTTCGGGCAGGTCAGCGGGCGGCAATTGCTCAATCGCGGCTGCCCCCATCAAGAAGGCCACGGGCTGGGCAAAAAACACCCGGCCCGTTTCAAGAGTATCGTCGCTAAAGGTCAATCGACGGGCCTTGGCTGGCCGCTAAAGCGTGCGATCAGTCCATCGATCGGGTTTTCGACCTTGAGCCTGCGCATGATCACATATTGCTGCAAAATGGTCAGAATGTTTTGCCAGAACCAATAAATCACCAAGCCCACCGCAAATTGCGACATGGTAAAGGTGAAAATGATCGGAAACAGCTGGAAGATCCGCTGCTGCACAGGGTCAGGCGCGGGCGGGTTCATGGCTTGGGACAGCCACATGGATAGGCCATAAACCAGCGGCCAGACACCGATATGCAGAGGGCCGCTCAAAAAGCCGCCAATCAGGGGCGTGGTCGCAGGATCCCAAGGGATCAGGCCAAACAGGTTCATAAAGGTGGTCGGGTCGCGGCTGGACAGGTCATGCACCCAGCCAAAGAATGGCGCCTGGCGCATTTCGATCGTGACCGACAAGACCTTGAACAGGGCATAAAAGACCGGGATCTGGGCCAGCATGGGCAGGCAGCCCATCAGCGGATTGATCTTTTCGCGCTGATAAAGCGCCATCGTCTCTTGCTGCAGCTTGGTCGGGTCTTTTTCGTGGCGCTTCTTGATCTCTTCCATCTGCGGCTGGATCTTGCGCATCTTGCTCATGGACTCATAGCTCTTATTGGCGAGCGGGAAGAACAGGAGCTTGACGACAATGGTCAGCAGCAGGATGGCAATACCGACATTGCCGACATGCTGGTTGAAGAATTCCAAGACCGCAAAAATCGGCCGGGTGAAGAACCAGAAATTGCCCCAGTCAACGGCGGCGTCAAACCGCGCAATGCCCAGCGACTTTTGATAATCGCGCAGGACCGGCACGGTCTTGGCCCCGGCAAACAGGCGGCGGGTTTCGCTCAGGCTTGAGCCGGGCGCCAGGGTGCGCACAGGGCCGACAAAATTAGCTTCATATATATCGGCAAGGCCGCCCTTGATGACGCGGAATTGACCCTTGACCGCTTCTGTCTGGCTTGGGACCAGGGCCGCGAGCCAATACTTGTCGGTAATGCCCAGCCAGCCGCCGGTTGAAGACTCCTCTTCTCCGCCGTCTTTTTTCCAGGCCTTATACTTGATGGTCTTGAGCCGATCGCCCAGCACACCAACTGCGCCTTCATGCACAACGGCGCTGGCGACGTGATCTTGGGCCAGGCCCTGGCGCTGCACTGAGCCATAGGCGGCAAGCGAAACGGGCAGTGTGCCCGCATTGGCGACGGAATCGACCACAGTGAACATGGCCTTGTCGTCAATACTGATCGTACGCTTAAAGCTTAGGCCTGAACCATTATCATAGGTCAGGACGACGGGCGTGGTTGGGGTCAAGCGCGCGCCGGGGGCAGCGGTCCAGACCGTCTCGCTGGTTGGCAGGCCAGCAATATTGGCGGCGGTCCAGCCAAATTCCGCAAAATAGGCGTTTTGTGCGCCTTCGGGGCGAAACAGTTCTACCAGCGGCGAGCCCTTATCGATGGTCTGGCGATAGCCCTTGAGCATCAGGTCATCAATGCGCGCCCCCTTAAGCGCCATCGAGCCGGTTAGGCCATTGCTATCGATCGTAATGCGGGGACTGGCGGCTAGGGCCTGCTCGCGGGCAACATAGATTTCAGCCGGTTGACCATTGGGCAGCAAGGGCACGCCGGCCTTGATCGCCTGTTGCTGGGCCACAGCCACAGCCTCGACGCGCGCGACCTGGCGGCGCTTGGCGGCGGGGTCCAGAACAAAGATCTGATAAAGGACCAGTATGGCGATGGCGCAAACGATAAAAATGGTCGTGTTGCGGGTGGATTCGTTTTGCATGGAAGGGCTACCGGGAAGAAGGGGCCGGCGCACGATCGCCGTCGGGACCAGAAGGGGCAGAAAGGCTTAACAGGGCGGTTTTGACATCGTCAAGCAGACGCGGCCAGGGCCGCGATCCGGTGCCGCCCCTTGCGATAAAGACATAATCGAAACCGGGCTTGCCGTGGAGGGGTAAAAGCGCTTGGGCGGCGTGTCTCAGCCGTCTTTTGGCCCGGTTGCGCTGCACAGCGCCGCCAATCTTGCGGGTTGCGGTAAATCCAGCCCGCGCAACAGGGGCTTCCTCGCGCTTGAGCGCCTGGACAACGACCGCGCCCCTGGCCACAGAACGACCTTGAGCGGCCGCAAGAAACTGCGGCCGCTTGGTCAGGCGCTCAATCTTAAGATCTTGAGAAGGGTTCGCGGCTTCGATCACGAGACCGCCTGTCCTTTGCTAACCGATGGCCAGACTAGGCCGTCAGACGCTTGCGGCCCTTGGCGCGACGACGCGCAACAATCTTTTGGCCATTCTTGGTCGCCATGCGAGTGCGGAAGCCGTGACGGCGCGCGCGCACGAGTTGGCTGGGTTGAAATGTCCGCTTCACGATGAGGCTCCAGTCGATAATAATTCAGTGTCCGCAAATGTCTCCATCCGCGAATGAGGGGCGGTTGATAAGGGGCAAGGCGCGTCCTGTCAACCGATTCAAACTCAAGGAACAATCACAACCTTGCCTATGACCTTGCGGTTGGCCAGCATGTCAAAGGCGTCTCGCCATTGATCAAGGCCAAATTCGGCGTGGACGCGCGGCTTGATTAGGCCCTTATCGGCTAGGTCCCAGACGGCTTGCGTGTTTTCAAGGCCCTTTTGCGGGAATTGGCGGCCATATTCGCCCGCGCGCACGCCCATGACCGAGAAACCCTTGATCAGGGGCATATTGACCGAGACATTGGGGATGCGACCCGAGGTAAAGCCGATAATCAACAGGCGGCCGTCAAAGCCGATGCAGCGCACGCTTTCGTCAAACACATCGCCGCCGACCGGATCATAAATGACATCTGCGCCCGCGCTGCCGGTGATCGCCTTAACCTGCTCGCGAAAGCCGCCTGTGACATTCAGCACGGCGTCGGGGGCATACTCCGCCATAACCACAGCCAGTTTTTCATCAGAGGCCGAGGTCGCAATCACCCTTGCGCCCATGACCTTGGCCAGATCGACGGCGGCCAGGCCAACACCACCCGCCGCGCCATGGACCAGCACCCATTCGCCGGGCTGAAGCTGGGCGCGCCGCACAAGCGCGACATAGGCGGTCAGATAGGCAACGCCATAGGCTGAGGCCTGAGCAAAGCTAAGCCCCGCAGGCTTTGGCTTGACCGCATCCTTGGTCAAGACCGCATATTGGGCAAAGGCGCCAAGGCGTGAGCCGCCGACGACGGCTTGGCCGATCGCTAGGCCTTCTACACCCTCGCCCAAG
>CANGCO010000048.1 GCA_947452365.1 Caulobacteraceae bacterium | reverse complement strand
GCCACCAATCGTCATGGCATACTGGTCAGCGCTATAGGCTGGTGCTTCTAGGTCGCCATCTTGGGCCTCGGTGCCGTAGCTGATACGACCCCAAACCGTATTGGTCTCCTTGCGAGCCATCTGGTCATCAACAAGACCGTTGAACAGGTTGGCCGCCCCGCGCAGGGATTGCAGATAGCCAGCATATTCAGAGCCGCCCAGTTGGTTCATAGCCGACTGATAGGTGGTCGCATTCGTATGAGCGAACAGGTCGCCGATCATGGAATGGAAGCCACCGAGCCCCAGGGTCGGGCTATAGACGTTTTCTATAGCACCGGCCACGCCCAGACGATTTTTGGTCAGACCCGACACATCGTCAAAGTGGACGCGGGCGACGGCAATATCGACATTGTTGTAGGCATCATAGGTCGCCGCCACGGTCAGCAATGGCGAGGTGGTGTCCAGCGCCACCGAAGCGAAGTGACCGGTTAAGGTGTTCGCATCAACCACGTTTTGGAACTCATAATTATCACCATATAGGCCATTATAGCTGTCGGCGCGGACGACCAGCTTACCGCCAGTAATGTTTGCCGTATTGGCAAAGATTTGGCTGTAATTACCAGTCGTGCCGGCACTGCTGGTGCTTGGCGTGTTTGGCAGATCGACCGACAGGGTACCGGCAATGGTCAGATCATCGACATAGCCGCCAGCCGCGCCGTCATAGGTGCGGGTCGCGCCACCGAAGACCTGGCCATTATGGTTATTATTATAGAGATAGAGGGTGCCGGTTGAGGCGATATCCAGGGTCCCGATCAGGTTGGTGACATCATTGATGTGACCATCAAACTTGGTGACCCCATTCGAGACCGTGATCACATCGACATCCGAGGTGACAATGTCGCCATAGATATAGCCGGCAGTGGTATTACCCTTAAGGTCAATATTGACCGCATTCGGGGCAAGGCGCGTATTGATCGCCTCACCATGCGTATAGACCGAGGCCGAAGTCACCGGACCAGAGGTCAGGCCCGCACTGATAACGCCGCCATCATTGATGATCGTCGCTACGTCCACAGAACTGCGCAAGAACAGAACCGATGGCACGGAAGCGGGGCTTGAGCCGCCGGTAATCAAGATACCAGTCGCATTGTCGCCGCCATTGTTGGTGACGATAATCGTGCCGGTATTGGTCACAGTGGCATTATTGACCGCTGAGTCCATCAGAATGCCGACCGCGCTGGCATAGACAGACACGGAGTCTGCCGCAGCCTTGACCGTGGCCGAGACATTGATCGAACCGCTATTGGTGAGCGTGCCTTCAATATCGCCAGCATTCAACTCAATACCGACTGCATAGGCGTTGGCACTGGCATAGGTACCGGCGGCGGCCGAAGCCTCGGCGGACACCGTGATATGGCCGGAATTGGCATAGGTTACGTTTAGGGTCTCGTCATTACCGCTTGCGCCGTAAACACCATAAGCGGATGCGCTGGCCGAGGCGTACGTATCGGAACCCCCCAGGGCATGCGCCAAGGCCGAGACCGTAATCGTACCGCTATTGGTCAGATTAACTTCATTATCCGTGCTGCCATAGGCGTACTGGGTAACGCCGCCGGCATAGGCATAGGCACTGGCATAAGCCGTAGAGGTCAAGCCGTTGGCATGCGCTGCGGCAGCCACCGAGATGATTCCACTATTGGTCAGGCTGACATGGGCGGTTTCGCCTGGGACATAATCAGCACTGGTGATTGGTGCCGTATAATGTGATGCGCCCGTGGCTTCTTGCCATACGCCAACCGCCGTCGCGTTTGCATAGAGCTCGTAATTACCGCTCATGCTGGCATTGGCCGCAACCGTCAGACGACCAGAATTGGTCATCTCAATCGTCGCGACACCCTCTGCGCCATAGGCATATTGTTCAACACCCCAGGCCGAAGCGTAAGCATAGCCATATTCCGTATAGCTATTTTGCGCCGTAGCATCCGCCGCGACCGAGATCTGACCAGAATTGGTCAGGTGCAGGGCTGCGGTTCCAGCATAGCCATCCTGATAGATGCCATAAGCCGAGGCCGTAGCTGTGGCATAGCTGACGGACGCATTGCCAATCGCCTTGGCAATGGCATGGACCGAGAGCGTGCCGGAATTGGTAATGCCCTCAGACACACTGCCGTAAGTGTAGTCGGCATTACCATGTTGATCGATGCCCGTGGCATAGGCTTCAGCATTGGCCCAGTAGTCACCCGCCTCAGCATTGGCCGTGGCGCTCACCGCAAGCGTGCCGCTATTGGTCACGGTCTGGCTGACGGTATCCACTGCATAATCGGCGCGTTGAATAATACCCAAAGCGGTAGCGGACGCCTGGCCTTCATAGCCGCCAGTTGCGTCGGCCTTTACGGTTACAGACACGCTGCCGGTATTGGTAATGGCCTGAGACACCGAGCCGGCATAGTAAGCGATCTGGGCTATGCCAGTGGCAGACGCCGAGGCCGATGCATATTCGCTCGTATTGGTCGCATGGGCCTTGGCCTGGGCCAAAACCGCCAAGCTTCCACTATTGGTCACGGACTGGTTGACGGTCGCGCTGTAATTATAGGGATAGGCGAACTGGTCGATGCCTAGGGCTTCGACATAGTCCACATAGGCGGCCGATCCGGTCGCCGTCGCGCGGGCCGTGACGGCGATTGTGCCGCTATTGGTAATGGACTGGCTAATCGTCTGGCTGACCGAGCCGCTGAAATAGCCACCAGCCTGTTGTTCCACGCCATAGGCATAGACCTCGGCCGCAGAAGCCTCTGACGAGCCCGTAGCAAGGGCCTGGGCCTGGGCCAATACGGTCAAGGTGCCGCTATTGGTCACGGTCTGGCTAACATCACCACCCGTCAAGGCGCGCTGCCCAATGCCGATTGCAGACGCAGACGAAGCCGAAGCACTGGTGCCGGTTGCCTTGGCCAGGGCTGAGACTGAGATTGCGCCAGTATTGGTTACTGATTGGGTGATCGTATGGTCATAAGTGCCCGAGGCGGTCTGGCCGATACCAATGGCCGTCGCATCGGAGGCGGTGGCTTCATAGCTGGTACCATGCGCCTTAACGCTGGCCAGCACGGTCAGACTACCACTATTGGTCACTGACTGGCTGATCGCGCCATTGCTAAAGGCGATCTGGTAAATGCCGACCGCGGTAGCACTAGAGGCCGTCGCGCTCGTGCCCGTCGCCGTTGCCAGGGCAGATACGGTAAGCCTGCCACTATTGGTCACGGTCTGGTGGACATCGCCGAACGCACCGGCAAACTGACCAATACCATGCGCCGAAACATCATGGGCGGACGCCGAATTGGTCGTGCCCAGGGCCTTGGCTTGGGCCAAGACGGTCAAGGTGCCGCTATTGGTCACGGTCTGGTGAGTATCACCCCCCGCATTGACGTACTGCTCGATCCCTGTCGCGGACAGGTAATCAACATAAGCCTGTGTCCCTGTCGCAGTCCCGAGGGCCGAGACCGCCAAGGTGCCGCTATTGGTCACAGTTTGGCTAACCGAACCGGCGGTATTGGCATTCTGATAAACGCCCAGAGCCGAAATTTCATACACAGTCCCATTAGAACTGGCTGCATTGGCCTTGGCCTGGGCCAGGACGGTCAAGCTGCCGCTATTGGTCACGGTCTGGGAAATAGCGCCGCCAGAATAGGCATTCTGCGACACGCCGATCGCCGAGACATATTCGACCGAGGCATACTCAGACGTGCCGTTGGCTTGGGCCGTGGCCCGGGCCGTGACATTCATCGTGCCGCTATTGGTCACGGTCTGGGTGATCGATGCGGACGAGTAATTCGTGGCACCCTGATAAACGCCATGAGCATAGACCTCATAAGCCGTCGCCGTGTACTCGGTGGCCAAGGCCTTGCCCTGGGCCAAGACGGTCAAGGTGCCGCTATTGGTCACGGTTTGGCTGATGGCGCCATCCGCATAGGCATTCTGAGTAACGCCCTGGGCGCTGATATACTCAGCATACGCCTCGGTACCGGTTGCGGTGCCAAGCGCCGATACAGCAAACGTACCGCTATTGGTCACAGTTTGGTTAATCGTTGCCGAGCTAAAGGCGGTCTGGGAAACGCCAGTCGCGTATACGCCATAGGCTTCGCCATAATCATTGGTGCCAAGGGCCTTGGCCTGGGCCAATACGGTTAAGGTGCCGTTATTGGTCACAGTCTGACCAAGGTCGCCTACGGCTTCGGCATACTGATAAACGCCCATTGCCGAAACATCTTCAGCATAAACATATGAGCCTGTCGCGGTCCCAAGTGCCGACACAGCCAGCGTGCCACTATTGGTCACGGTCTGGGTCGTGCTAGCGCTGGATGAATTATACGCGGTCTGGGCGACGCCATAGGCATCGAGTGAATAGGCCGATGCATAATAATCGGCCGCGTCAGCCTTGCCCTGGGCCAAGACGGTCAAGGTACCGCTATTGGTCACTGCTTGGGTAATGGCACCGTCCGAGCTGGCATACTGCCAAACGCCGATCGCTGAAATATATTGTGCAGTGGCCGAGTCCGTCCCGGTCACGACGGCCACGGCCTTGGCTGTGACATCCATTGTGCCCGTATTGGTGACAGACTGGGCAACCGAACCGGTCGAGGAGCCGGAGGCCTCCTGATAGATGCCGAGAGCAGTCGCAGACTCAGCCGAAGCCGAATAGGTCCCGGTAGCATTGGCCTGGGCCAAGACCGTCAAGGTGCCGCTATTGGTCACGCTTTGGTTAATGGCACCGCCCGCATCCGCATATTGGTAAATGCCGGTTGCAGAAGCCGAGGCATAGGCCTCGGTACCTGAAGCCGTACCCACGGCCCGGACGTCAAACACGCCACTATTATTGACGGTTTGCGTCACCGCGCCAGAGGCATAGGCGGTCTGGCTCACACCCGTGGCATAGGCATAGACATCAGCATCATCGTTCGTAACAAAGGTCGCGGGCGTGGCCGATACCGACATGGTCCCCGTATTGGTCACGGACTGGCTGATCGCACCATCGGTTGAGGCATATTGCTCAACGCCAACAGCCGTGGCCGATTCGCCGGCAACGGCCGAAACACTAAAGACGCCGCTATTGCTCACCGACTGGCTGATAGAACCGCTGACCGAGCCACTGCCCGAGCCGGTCGCAGACTGATGGACGCCATAGGCCGTCGCCGAGGCCTCGACCTCATTGCTGTTTTCAACCGCTACCGCATTGGCCAGAACCGAGAACGAGCCGGTATTGCTAACCGATTGGGTAATATTACCAATACCAAAAGCCTCTTGGCTCACACCAATGGCGTAAGCCGAGCCATCGGCACTATAATTTGAGGCACTGGCTTCAACATGGACCTGACCAATGACGCTAAAGGCGCCCGAATTGGTCACGGATTGATTGATCGAGGCCGTGTCCGATCCGGAAGCATATTGGTAAACCCCGGTGGCGTCAGCATAAGCATAACCGGTTGCGCTCGCATCCGCCCTTACCGAGAGCGTACCGGAATTATTGACCGATTGTGCAATGGCGCCGCCGGCGTCTGCAACCTGAGAGACACCAGTGGCATAGGCGCGACCATAATAGGCATAGCCTTCGCTGGACCCAGCCGTCGCCTCAACCCTCAGCGTCCCGCTATTGGTAGCCGTCAGATTAGCCGCGCCCGAACCAGATGCGTATTGATATATACCGGTCGCGCTGGCGAAAGGAACAGCGGCGTAAGCAAAGGCAGAGACCAGGATATTGCCGGAATTGGTTACCGTGCCCGTCATATCGTCATGATGGTTGGCGGCCGAGGATGAGGCCGCCAAGAGCTGCGCAATACCGCGCGCGCCATCCTCACCATAAGCGGCGCCAACACTCGCGGAGACGCTGATCGTACCCGTATTGGTCAGGGTTGCCGATTGGTCGCCTGCGCCGGAGATATCCTGCGTCGCGCCGGCATAATAGGCGCCAGCATAATAACCGCTAGCATTATAATCCTCGGAAGCGCTGAGGCCACCGACCTGGATCGTGCCATTATTAACAATCGTCGAGGCCTTGGGGACCGCAGCCGTGTCGTGCCAATAAATGCCAGCCCCGGTTTCGTAATTGTTTGGACCAGCAGAGCCCTCGCCAACATAGATCAGGCCATTATTGACCAGACCGGCCGAGCCCAGCGAAGAATTAATGACGCGGACACCTTCAAAGGTGCTGTAGATCTTCCCGTCCGCTGCATTGCTCAGGCCAGACTGAATGACGGCATTATTGGTCAGGTAAATGGCGGCGGAGTTCAGGTAATCCCCGGTAGCGGCATTAAATAGGCCCACCGTGCCATGGTTTGTAATGGCCTCGGTGACCAAGACATCATCGAGATAGATGTAATCGAAGTGCGATGACGAAGAGACGCTAAAGCTCCCCGCATATGTTGACCCGGTCGTGGGCGAGAAAACAGCGGCCCCCGCCTGGCTAGCAACAGCCGTTACTGCCAGCATGGATACGCCAGCAAACAATTTCGACATCGACAACGATTTCTTCATAGAGTTCCCCAATTCAAAAAAGCCGACGCTGAGCAACGTCGACACATATGGATTAGCGATACTTTGTATGCGCAGTGAATGTCAATAAGCGGCCAGACTATTTTCGCATTCCGTCTTTTTTATAACTTTATATCGCCACAGTTTTTGATGAAATAACTCAAAATGTAGAGCATTTGGGGCGGCAAATACTTTAATACAGTTTTAGATTGTGATGGTTAGCTCGAGCGGTGGCGGCATTGGAAAATATACTTATTTCGGTACAGATTATCTGTAAGAAATATTGGAATTGCAGCTATATAGGCGTGGTTTGTCGAAATAGAATTGGGCCTATAGGGTCAGGGGAGTATTAAATGGCCGTGCAAAAGCTACTCGTCGCCACACCGACCATGGGCGGCATTATGAAGAGCCGCACCGCGACGGCCCTGATCGCCTTGACGCGGGCGCTCACCAAGCGCGGCATCGATGTCGTATTTTGGAATATAGACGCATCAGACATTGTTTATGCGAGAAACCGCTATGCTCAGGCCCTGCTGGATTCCCATGATTTTGACGCCCTATTGTTTGTGGACTCGGACATGTGGTTCCGGCCAAGCCTAGTCCTGCGCATGCTGACCCTTGGGGTTAAGGTTGCCGCAGCGGCCTATCCCAAGCGTGGCATAGATATGAGCCGGGTGAGTGCGGCCCTGGCCGAGGGCGATAGTCTCGCCAAGGCCATGGCCCGCGGCAGTGATTTTACAGTTCTGCGCACCTGGGACGCGAATTCATCGCAAAGGGTTCGGATGCGCAAGGGATTTGCCTCCATGGCTGCAGCCGGCATGGGATGCGCCCTGATCACCAAGACCGCGCTTCTGGACATGATCGAGGCTGGCATTGTGGAGAAAAAGCAGCACATTCAGGACGGCCAGGCGCAAGATTATTGGTCGTTTTTCACGCCCCTCGCCTTCGGAAACATGATGCTGTCCGAGGACTATTCGTTCTGGCACCGATGGACCCACACCATGGGCCGTGAGCTTTGGGTCTGTGTCGACGAACCTGTCGAGCACATCGGCTCTTATAATTTTGACGCAAAATATGACGACCTATTGGCAAAAACGCCGCCCCAAGGCCCGGCAAACGCCGAACCCTTGGACACGGCGGCGGAAAAAGACGCCGCGGCCGCATCCTAACTCCAAAGCCCTAAAGAGGACCCTATCTATGCAAACTTCCGTTCTTGCCCTCGTCGCCGCCCTAGCCATGTCTGGGACGGCCAGCGGCCAAACCCCGCCTAAACCAGCACGGCTGCCGGCCCCACCCATTGTGCTTCCAAAAGCCTTTGCCGCTTACAACCAGCCGGAAATCACCAACTGCCTAACCGTCAATGTTAATCGCACGGACTGCACAGTGCCCGCCATGACGGCCGGCCGCTATGCCATTATCGTCACCAGCACGGCAACGGCAACCGGTCCGGATGCGAAACAGGCCGTCCTCGTCGCCATAGGCGGCCGACCCTGTATCGGCACGGCTCCCGCGCCGTTTCAAGGCACAGCTAGCCTGCGAATTTCTTGCGAGGTTAACCTCTTGACCGACACGCCACTGACGGTCGTTGCGCAAATGGGCTCGAATGCTGCCACCCCCGCCGCAGCCGGCCCGGCGGTAAAATTTATACGCCTGCCTTGGAGCGGCGTGATTTCGGCAAAGGGTGGCGTCGTCAAGCCGCGCGACAAGACAGGCCAAGCCCAACCCAAGGATAAGCCCGTTACACGCAAATAGGCTTAAGGCCCAAGCTTGCGCCCTGCAGAAAAATCTGCGGGGCGCTCAAGGCCGAGCGTTCGCCTTTTCGATAAACGCTTCGGCGGTCTCAGCGGTCATTGGGCCCGTATGCTTGGCCAATATGGTGCCGTCGGCGGCGACGAGAAAACTTTCCGGCACGCCCGATATGCCAAGATCAAGCCCAGCCTGGCCATCTGTATCGGTCAGGACGGTCACGAACGGATTGCCGAGCCTGCCAAGAAACGCACGGGTATGGTTTGGCGTGTCCTTATAGGCCACCCCGATCAGGACCACGCCCTGGGCCTTGAGCGCCATCAAGACCGGATGCTCCTCGGCGCAGGGCGCGCACCAGGAGGCAAATATATTGACCACCACCGGGCCAGAACCCGTCGCCTGACGGCGCGCATCCAACAGGCTGACCCGCTCGCCGGTTTCCAGCCGCGCCATGACCCGCGCGGGCAGGGGTTTGCCGACCAAGGCGTCAGGCTTGATCTGGGGATCGCGGTGCAGTCCGTAAGCCAGGAATAGCACAGCCAGGGCCGCAAGCGCCGCAAGCGGCAAGAGGCTGATCATCCGCTTCATGGCGCAGGCTTTGCGCCCGGTCGCGCCCGCTCAGCCTCAAGCGCCTGAACCTTTTTTTGCCAATAGCGCGCGCGCAGCAGGCTGTCCGTCACCATCCAGGCCAAGACCGCCGCGGTCACAGCCACGGCTGGCCAGATAAAGATCGCGTATTTGGCATAGTCTAGACCGGTCATGCTCATCCCGCCGCCTGAAGGGCCAGACTTTGCGCCCGTTTGCGCCAGACCTCGGCCCGAATCCGCACCAGCCAAAGCGCGCCAAACAGGGCCATATAGGCAAGGGCCATCACGCCAAGCGGCCATAGAAATTCAGGCGGCAGGCTTGGTCCGCCCTTGCGAAACACAGAGGCTGGCTGATGCAATGTGTTCCACCAATCGACCGAAAACTTGACGATGGGCAGATTGATCAGACCCACCAGCGCCAATATGCCACTGGCCCGCGTGGCTCGGGTCTCGTCATCAATCGCCGCCTGCAGGGCCATATAGCCGATATAGAATAGAAACAGCACCAGGACCGAGGTCACGCGCGCATCCCAGACCCACCATGTGCCCCACATGGGCCGGCCCCATAACATGCCCGTAATCAGGGCAAGCGCCGTAAAGCCTGCCCCAAGCGGCGCACAGGCGCGGGCAGCGGCATCGGCCAGCACATGGCGAAAAACCAGCCCCATCAGGCTGGCTGCGCCCAGGCAGGCATAACAAAACATGGCCATATAGGCGGCCGGCACATGGATAAACATCAGCCGCACGGTTGCGCCTTGCTGATAATCCTCTGGCGCCGAAAAGCTGAGCCATAGGCCCCAGCTTAAGAGTCCAGCGGCAATCACCGCTAGGAGCGGCGCAGCCCAACGGGAAAAGGCCATAAAGCGTTGGGGATTGGCGAGCGCTTGAAACATGTGTCCTCGATACGACTGAAGATCTAGATCGGCAAGAGGGTCAAGCTAGGGGCGTCACGATAGCGCATTGCGACAGGCCGCCGCCATGGCCAAGGGGCCAAGCGCAAGCGCCGCCAGACTATAGGCCGACAAAAAGCCCAGCGCCGGTCGCCAATCCAGCCCGCTGGCATAGGCATCAATCACGCCCGCGCCAAAAATCACTGGCGGTGCGAATAGCGGCAGAACGATCACGGCGATCAAGACCCCGCCGCGCCGACTTCCAAGGCTTAAGGCCGCGCCAATGCCGCCGGTAAAGGACAGGCCCAGCCCGCCGATCAGGGCGCTGATAAAAATCATCGGCACAAGCGACAGGCCTGCGCCCAAGGCCACCGCCACGACGGGGGCCAGCAAGGCCAGTGGCGCACCATTGGCCAGCCATTGGGCCAGGCCCTTGGCCAGGGCCACAGCCTCCAGCGGTGCCGGGCCAAGCGCTAAAAGGTCTAGGGTTCCGTCCTCAAAATCGCGCTCAAACAACCGCTCCAGCGATAACAAACTGGCCAAGGCCAAGGCCAGCCAGGCGGCCCCCGGGGCCACAGACCCTAGCCGCGCCGGCGAGGCCCCCACCGCCAAGGGCAAGAGCGTCGCCACACAGGCAAAAAAGGTCAGGGCCAGGACCGGCCCGCCGCCGCGGCCCCAGGTCTGGCCAAGCTCGCGCCGAAACAAGATCCACAGTCCACTCATGAAAACACCAGATCCAGGCGCCGCACCGGTATGGGTAAGGGATCATGCACGGCGGCAATAATCATACCGCCAGCGGCCAGATGCTCGCCCATTAAATGGCCAAAAAGATGCCTGCGTTCGCTATCCAAGGGGGCCATGGGCTCGTCCAGCAGCCAAAGCGCCCTTGGACTGGCCACCAGCCGCGCCAGGGCCAGCCTGCGCCTTTGGCCCGCTGACAGCTTACGCACCTCTAGCCCCAAGAGCCGCTCTAGATCCAAAAGACGGCAGGCCGCCCGGGCACTGGCCTCAGACCCGCCGGTCCAACGCACTTGAAACAACAGCTCGTCCCAGGCCGTACCGGCCGATTTCAAACCATCCTGATGCCCCAGCAAATGGATGCCGCTAGAGCGCGCATCCTCAGGCTCCAGATCGCCCTTAGCACCCGCAAACCGCACACAGCCCTCATGCGGCGCGATCAGACCGGCAATGGCGCGCAACAGGCTGGTCTTGCCCGCGCCATTGGCCCCGGTCAGGGCCAGGGCCTCGCTCGCGCCCAGATCGAGGCAAAGCCCGGCAAACAATAGCCGCTCACCGCGCCGGATCGCCAGATTTTCCAAATGCAGACCTGTAATCATACCCCCTTCTAGCCCAGCTTGGCCAAAGACATAAATGCGCGATTGTGCTGCATGGACGTAAAGCACACTTGGGAGTATGAACACCCGGCCGTGCAAGGTGTACGCGGCGCAGAGGCGGACGCTGTGTGTCCGGTTCAAAAGCGCGCGATCTTGTTTCCGATACTCGGGCGGCCAAGGACAGCCTCGGCTTGGGGCTTAACCAGAGGATCGATCGCCATGACGTCTCATGACAGTCTGAACACTCGCCGCGACCTGGTCGTGGGCGACAAGACCTATGCCTATTACAGCCTGCCCGCCGCAGAAGCCGCGGGCCTGGACGGTATTTCCCGCCTGCCCATGTCCATGAAGGTCTTGCTGGAAAACCTTTTGCGCAACCAAGACGGCGAAACCGTCAGCGAGGCCGACCTGCGCGCCGTGGCCGCCTGGCTGGTCAATAAGGGCACGGTTGAGCACGAGATTTCCTTCCGCCCGGCCCGGGTCTTGATGCAGGACTTTACCGGCGTTCCGGCCGTGGTCGATCTGGCCGCCATGCGCGATGCCATGACCCATCTTGGGGCCGATCCTGAAAAGATTAACCCCCTGACCCCGGTTGATCTGGTCATTGATCACTCAGTCATGGTCGATTTCTTTGGGGCCAAGGATTCGGCGACCAAGAATGTTACCCGCGAATATGAGCGCAACCTTGAGCGCTACCGCTTCCTGCGCTGGGGCTCTTCGGCGTTTAATAATTTCCGGGTTGTGCCTCCAGGCACGGGGATCTGCCACCAGGTCAATCTGGAATACCTGGCCCAGACCGTCTGGACCGCCAATGAGGCGGGCGGCGCCGAAGTGGCCTATCCTGACACGGTCGTGGGCACAGACAGCCACACCACCATGATTAATGGCCTGGCCGTTTTGGGCTGGGGCGTGGGCGGCATTGAGGCCGAGGCGGCCATGCTCGGCCAGCCCATCCCCATGCTGATCCCCGAAGTCATTGGCTTTAAGCTGTTTGGTGCCATGCCCGAAGGTGCGACGGCCACAGACCTGGTGCTAACCGTCACCCAGATGCTGCGGAAAAAGGGCGTGGTCGGCAAGTTTGTTGAGTTTTATGGCGAGGGCGTCACGGCCCTGACCCTCGAAGACCAGGCCACGATTGCCAATATGGCCCCGGAATATGGCGCAACCTGCGGCTTCTTCCCGGTCAGCCAGGCCACAATCGACTTCTTGGCGGCAACCGGCCGCACGCCTGAGCGCGTTGCCCTGGTCGAGGCCTATGCCAAGGCGCAAGGCCTGTGGCTGGAACCTGGCGCGCAAGAGCCGATTTTCAGCGATACGCTTGAACTTGACCTGTCCAGCGTCCAGCCCTCTATGGCTGGCCCCAAGCGCCCGCAAGACCGGGTCCTGCTGGCCGAATCTGCCGCCAAGTTCGCCGAATCCCTGGCTGGGGAATTTGGCAAGCCCGGCGAGCAGGCCCGGGTGCCCGTCGCGGGCGAAAAATATGATCTGGGTCACGGCGATGTCGTGATTGCCGCCATTACCTCCTGTACCAATACCTCCAATCCAAGCGTGCTGATCGCGGCAGGCCTAGTCGCGAAAAAGGCCAATGCGCTTGGCCTAAAGTCCAAGCCCTGGGTCAAGACCTCGCTGGCGCCGGGCTCTCAGGTGGTGACCGATTACCTAACCAAGGCAGGTCTGACCGAGCATCTCGATGCACTTGGCTTTAATCTGGTCGGTTATGGCTGCACCACCTGTATCGGCAATTCGGGACCCTTGCCCGAAGTGGTGTCCAAGACCATTCAGGATAGTGATCTGGTGGCGGTCTCGGTGCTGTCGGGCAATCGCAATTTTGAGGGCCGGGTCAATCCTGATACCCGCGCCAATTATCTGGCCTCGCCGCCCCTGGTCGTGGCCTATGCCCTGGCCGGCTCGATGAGCCTGGACCTGACCACCGAGCCCCTCGGCACGGGTAAGGATGGCAATCCTGTGTTCTTGAAGGACATCTGGCCAACCACCGCTGAAATCGCCGAGATTCAGCGCAAGGTCGTGACCAATGCCCTGTTCAAGGCCCGCTATAGCGACGTCTTTAAGGGCGACAAGCATTGGCAGGCGATCAAGGTCTCAGGCGGCCAGACCTATGGCTGGGAGGGCGAGTCGACCTATGTGCAAAACCCGCCTTATTTCACCGATATGAGCATGACCCCGTCGCCGGTGACCGATATTGCCGAGGCGCGGATCCTGGGCATGTTTGGCGATTCCATCACGACGGACCACATTTCCCCCGCCGGTTCGATCAAGGCCTCGTCGCCTGCTGGCCAATATTTGATCAGCCATGGCGTCGAGCCGTTGGACTTTAACGGCTATGGCGCACGGCGCGGTAATCACCAGGTCATGATGCGCGGCACCTTTGCCAATATCCGCATTCGCAACAAGATTACGCCGGATATTGAAGGCGGCGTGACCAAGCACTTCCCATCGGGCGAGGCCATGTCCATCTATGATGCGGCCATGCGCTATCAGGGTGAACACCGTCCCTTGGTGATCTTTGCCGGTAAGGAATATGGCACGGGCTCGTCACGCGACTGGGCGGCCAAGGGCACCAAGCTCTTGGGGGTTCGGGCCGTGATCGCCGAATCGTTTGAGCGCATCCACCGCTCCAATCTGGTCGGCATGGGCGTGCTGCCGCTGCAGTTCAAGATTGATGGCTGGCAAAAGCTGAACCTGGTTGGCGACGAGATTGTCTCGATCCGGGGCCTGGCCGATGTTTCACCGCGCAAGACCTTGACGGTTGAGCTCTATCGCCCCTCCGATGGCCGGGTGGCGCGCTTCCCGGTGATTTGCCGCATTGATACACCGACCGAGCTTGATTATTTCAAGAATGGCGGCGTGCTCAATTATGTCCTGCGCAATCTGGCAAAAGACTCTAGCCAAGGCTAGGCTAGGCGCCGCACCGAGGAATTCTTCGGTGCAGCCGCCTCTTCACGAGATAGTGAGGGGCGATTTTTAACAAACATGGCTTAAGTGCAGCGGATGCGAGCGGTTAAGACACTTCTAATTGGGCTTATGGCCACCCTAGTCCTAGCGACCGGGTCGCCCGCCCTGGCCAAGAGCCCCGTGGTGGTGGAATTATTCACCAGCCAAGGCTGCGCGTCCTGCCTGGAGGCCAATAGCCTTATTCAGGATCTCAGCGACCAGCCAGATGTGGTAGGCTTGACCTTTGCCGTGGACTATTGGGACTATTTGGGCTGGAGCGACAGCCTGGCCAAGCCCAGTTTTACCGAGCGTCAAAAAGCCTATATGCGTAGGCTTGGCGCGGGCCAGGTCTATACGCCCCAGGTCGTGGTCGGCGGTGCGGCGCAAACGGCAGGCACCAAGCGCGACAAGATTGACCGCCTAATCGCCAGCGCCAAACGTCGGCCCCGGGTTTCGCCACGCCTAAATCTGGTCAAGGCAAGGCATCTATCGGTTGGTCTTGCACCCGCGCCCAAGGGCGGGGCTGACGTCTGGCTGGTGAGTTATGCGCCAGAGCCGCAGCCCACAGAGGTTAAGCGCGGCGAAAACCGCGGCAAGACCGTAACCTATGGCCATGCTGTGCGCGACATCGCGCGTTTGGGCAGTTGGCGCGGCAAAACCAAGACCTTTGCTCTGCCCAAGACGCAGGAAGATGGGCTTGAACGCCTAGTTCTGGTCCAGGGCAAGAGCGGCGGCCGCATCCTAGCGGCGCTGAAACTTATGCCTTCAGCCCCCGCCAAGCCCGGCGCGGCTAAAAATCCTTAAACCGCCCTGACTTGGCTCTGGCCGCAGCCGAAAAATTCCGTTCTAATTCTAATCGAACGTGCTGCGCCATAAAGAGCGCGCCAAGGGGGAAGACATGACCACAGTGACCGCACACGGCTTTGCGCAAGACCGGTTTGCCAGCGTCCGCGAGGCCTTTGAGGCCAATCTGAATAATGGCGCCGATATTGGGGCAGGCTATACGGCCACCCTGAACGGCGAGACCGTGATCGATATCTGGGGCGGCTTTGCCGATCAGGCCAAGACCAGGGCCTGGGAGAAGGACACCCTGGTCAATGTCTATTCCACAACCAAGACCATGACCTTCTTGGTTGCCCTCATGCTGGCCGATCGTGGCCTGCTCGATTTTGACGCGCCCGTTTCCAAATATTGGCCCGAATTTGCCGCGAATGGTAAGGCCAGCGTCAAGGTCAGCCATTTGATGAGCCATTCGGCGGGCCTGTCTGGCTGGAAAGAGCCCCTGACCCAGGCCGACCTCTATGACTGGGAAAAGGCCACCAGCCTGCTGGCCGCCCAGGCCCCCTATTGGGAACCGGGCACGGCACCGGGCTATCACGCCATGACCCAGGGCTATCTGATTGGTGAAGTGGTCCGTCGCATTACCGGCCAGACCCTTGGCACGTTTTTCCGTAAAGAAGTTGCAGAACCCCTTGGCGCCGACTTCCATATTGGCATGGGCCCAGAGCATGACCACAGGGTCGCCGACCTAATCCCGCCGCCGCGGGGCGGCATCACAGCAGAGGGCGAGGAAAACCACCTCACCACCAATATGTCGACCAATCCCCTCATCAACCCGCTCGATACCCGCACGCGGGCGTGGCGCGGTGCGGAAATCCCCGCCGCGGGCGGCCAGGGCAATGCGCGGTCGGTCGCTGAAATCCACACCATCTTGGCCAATGGCGGCATGGCCAAGGGCAAGCGCTTCTTGTCCGAAGCCGGTTGCCGCAAGGCGCTAGAGGTTCAGATCGAGGGCAAGGATATGGTTCTGGGAACGCCTGTGCGTTATGGCATGGGCTTTGGCCTAGCCTCAGAAATGATGCCCCTGCCCAATGCCAGCTCCATGTATTGGGGCGGGTATGGCGGCTCCTTGATCATTATCGATATGGAGGCCCGCGCCACCTATGCCTATGCCATGAATAAGATGGCCGCCACAACCGCTGGCGATATGCGCGCCTTTGGTCTGGTCATGGCGACTATGCAGGGCATGATGGTCTAGGGGTTTTAAAGCCCTAGACCCGAAGCATCAGGCCGCCATCGACGCCAAGCGCCTGGGCCGTGACAAAGCCGCCATCATCTGAGGCGAGGAAAAGCGCGGCACGGGCAATATCGATGGGCGCGCCCAGCCGCCTTAAGGCAGCCTTCTTGGCCCAGATATTGGCAATATCAGGGTTTTCGAAGCTCGCCGCCGTCATGCCGGTATGGATGGCGCCGGGCAGTATGGCATTGGCCGTGACCCCATGGCGGCCAAGCTCGAGAGCGAAATTATTCATCAAGCCGACCACACCCGCCTTGGTGGCACTATAGGCGGCTAGGCCATGATCGGTGAATTTGGCCATGATACTGGCCGTGGCAATAATCCGCCCATAGGGCGAGGCAATCAGATGCGGGATGGCGGCGCGGCTCAAACGAAACACAGCGCGCAGATTAACCGCAACCGTGCGGTCAAACATTTCATCGGTCATTTCAGCCGCAGGCGCCCCACGGCCAATCCCGGCATTATTATAGACCACATCAAGCTTGCCAAACGCCTCTAGGGCCGCGGCAATAATCGCGCCCGGCGCGCCCTCATCCGTGACATCCATGCCAAGGCCGACAATATCACCCTGAAAGCTAAGATCCGTGCCGGGTCGGTCGACCGCCAAGACCCTTGCGCCCTGCTCGGCAAATAGCTCAGCTGTCGCCCGGCCAATACCGGATGCTGCGCCGGTAATGATACAGGCACGGCCCGCCAAGCGGCCGATTCCAAAACTGCTCATGAGGCTTCCCCTTTTTTGTGGTGTTGCCAACACAATGAAGCCCGCACGGCTCGGGGGGAAGACCGTGCGGGCCATTTATGCACATTTTTGCCTCAAGGGGTGAAAAGGCAAAAGCGTCGACCGGGTGGGACCAAAAATCCGGGGGGCTGGGGGGGCTGTTCAGGTTCCGGGACCTTCTGGCTTCCAACCGATCGACAAGGACAATATGTCGGGTCAAACAGGCGCGTCCGCGACCGAAATAAGGTCATTTCAAGGCGTTTTTTCAAGGCCTGGGCGAATGCAAGGCCTCCGTGGCCAATCGGCAACGGCTTTTGACCTTACGCAATTTCGCGCTAGGTTGAGCGCATGACCCAAGAGCCATCCCAAGCACCGCTTGCCCCGGTAACCTTTTTTGAGCGCAAGGAGCTTGATCGGCTTTTGCGCCTGTATGGCCGCATGGTGGCTTCGGGGGAATGGCGCGATTATGCGATTGATGCCCTAAAGGATAGTGCCGCCTTTTCCGTATTTCGCCATGCGGCGGAACAGCCGCTCTACAGAATCGAAAAGCGCCCGGCCCTGGCGCGTAAACAGGGCGCCTGGGCAGTAATTGGCCAGGGCGGGATGGTCCTCAAGCGCGGACACGAACTCGAACAGGTGCTGAAAATCTTTGATAAGGGCCGGTTTGCTCTGGTAGACTAGGCTTGGGCGCCCCATCAAGGCACCCACGTCGCTTGCCACATCCCATCGTCGGCCTAGTTGCTGCGGGGCCTATTGGTTTAGGCGATACCCGAACTGGGCAATTTCCCATGCAAAAATCCGGGCCACCTTGTCCGCCGCTTCAGGGCTATAATAAGAGGAAAATGGCTCCTTAAGCGCCCGACCCTTTCGATTATAAACGCCGAGGCGTTCGATCTGAAACGGGATACCCAAGCGGTCACAGGCAGCGGAGAGATCCTCGTTCAAACTCTCGTAGCGAATATAGAAATCGGCAACAGATTCACGGCCGATAAAATAAGTTTGCTTATGATTGGCAAGTATATATTCCGGAGTTTCAATTATATATTGGTTAAATATCTGCCTAACCCGATCGAATGAAACCTCACTTGAGCTTTTTAAACCGCCACGGTTGCTAATAACCCACCAGAAACGCGACACCATTTTATCAAATGGGTTTCTTATGTTGCAGAATTTCAAATATCTATTGAATGTGCTTAGGCCAACGCTTTCTAGTAAGCGTATAGCCGGCATGTGATTGAAAAACACGTCATTTGGCGCACGCCCATCCCGCCGGCTGCCAATAATTCCAGAGGCCGAAAGGATTTGTTTGGTGCTGTGTTGCGGGACATGGTCGGGCCGACTTGCGCAATAGGGCTCGAAATAGATTTCGACACTCGTGCTGGCCGTTTTTTTGTCTTGAAATAGATAAATTGTTTTTCATGACTGAGCAGCATGAGGGGCCTCTTCCGGGCCGGAGCCGGTTTTTTGGTGCTCGTATTCTTGCTTATTTTCATGCGGAAACGGACGGTCGGGAATAGGCGTGCCAAGGAATAAACAAAGCTGCTCCCACCCTTCGCCGTGCTCGAAATTAATATCAAGAAAATTTGGTCGCCCATCAAAATAACGGCGGATCGCCGCATTATGTGCCAGATAGCTGTCGATGAATCGGTCCCTGTCAATCACCTCGGTGCCGATGTGCTTGAGGTAGCGATTTAGTTTGGCATGATCATCCGTATGACGGACCAATAGCCAGTTTTCGACGGACCGCCACCAGGCCTCGGGATCTCGCCAAGTCAGGATGAAACGGCTGCCGGCATAGGCAAGGTCGAGGGCCTTATAGAGGCCACCGATATTCCATGGCCGATCATGAAAGGAGCGGAAATTGATGGCGATCTGAAGCGCAAGCGCATGGTTTTGGTGGTCAAAAACCGCGTCACAAATCGTTCGATAGGGATATTCCCCAAAGGGTCGGACAGCGGCCGCCTCTGCGTGCTCGTCGTCCTTGCGCTGGGTCGTCAAGACGGGGTTGGG
>CANGCO010000047.1 GCA_947452365.1 Caulobacteraceae bacterium | reverse complement strand
TGTTTTTCGCCGTGCTGATCGATCAGCAAGACCTTGGGGACACGAATCTCATCATTGATGCGCGGGCCGTCCTTGGACGGGGGCGCTGGCATGGGGCGGCGAATAGGCGGGTCTCCTGACCTGTTAAAACGGCACGCTGGCCGTGAGGGATGATCCCTAACAGCATAACGTTTAGAAATATATGACGAAGGCAGGGCCTGCGATCAAGGGTGATGGCAACTTATCCGTCGAATCTGAGCTTAATCGCCCTAAACAGGGTCCGATCGGGTCTGGGGGATGACGCCATAGGCGCGGGCGGCGGTCAGAACCAGCTCTGGACCGACCGAGTCTAGGCTATCGGCCTGCAATATGGTCACATGCCCGCGCGGGGCACACAGGGCTGGGTCCGAGGCCTTAGAGAACAGGGCAATGGTCGGGGCGCCTGCAGCAGCGATCAGGTGCAAGGGGCCGGTATCATTACCAACCGCAAGCGCGGCCTTTGCGCCAAGGGCGGCGATCTGGGCAAAATCGGTGCGTCCAGTCAGGTCACGGGCGGTGGGCAGGCTGCGCTGGATGGTGCGGGCAAGCGCGCTTTCTTGCGGGCCGCCAATGATCACGACATCTATGCCTGCGACCTTAAGCGCCTTGGACAGTTGGGCAAAGGCCTCGACCGGCCAACGCTTTTCGGGCCGATGCGCCGAGCCGCCGGGCACGAGCAGGGCATAAGGCCGTACCATGGCGCGGCGTTCGGGGTCGTGCTGTAGCACAGGCTCGGTCTTGCACCAGGACAGGTCTGGCGACGGCGCTTGCCCCGGCATTATCGGGGCATCGGGCCAGATTCCGGCGGCCTTTAGTTGATCGGCCTGACGCTCCAGCGTGTGCATATGGTCGCGCTGGGGATTGCTATGGGGCAGGGCGCAGCCAAACGCTATGCCAGACCATTGGGGCTGGGATGGCCACATCATGTAAAAATAGCTGCTGGACCGCGACGAGGTCTGTAAATCATACACCCGGTCATAGCGCGCCCGTTTCAGGCGCCTAATCATGGCAAACGTGTATTGCCACCCCTCGGGGCGACCATCGGTCTCAATTGTATTGAAATAACCGCTGGCCTTGGCGAGGGCCGCATAGGGCGGGGTGGTCAAAAGCGTAATCTTGGCCTTGGGGTGGGCCTTGCGGATCTGTTTCATGGCCGCCAAGGCCATAACAAAATCGCCCAGGGCGCCAAGCTTGATCACAAGGATCTTATTCATGGTTTGGTTCCCAAGATCTGCGCATAGACCCCCAGCGTGGCCGAGGTCATGGCATTAGCTGAATAAAGCCTAACCGCGCGTTCCTGCCCTGCCGCGCCCATCGCCGCCCGGCCCTTGGAACCAAGCGCGATCAGCTGCGCGAGGCCATCTGCCCAGGCCTCAATATCGCCCGGGGCCAGGCGAAAGCCGGTCACGCCTTCCAGCACGGTTTCCGTCGCGGCGCCATGATCTGCCGCCAGGACGGGTCGGCCCATAATCTGCGGCTCAACCGCTGTGCGGCCAAAGGCTTCTGGCTCGAGCGAGGGCGCTGCGGCAGCGTCACAGGCCAGATAGGCGGCGGGCATGTCGTCGCAATGGCCAACCAGCCGGACCCGATCCTCAAGCCCCAAGGCCTGGGCCAGGCTTTGCAACTCGCCCTTATAGATGTCGCGGCCTTGCGAATCCCCAGCCATGATCAAGACCACCTGATCTTGGCCCCCAGCCTTGAGCGCGGCCAAGGCCTCGATCAGCAGTTTTTGTCCCTTCCAGCGGGTCAAGCGCCCGGCCAGCAGCACGCTTAGGCGCGCATCATCGTCTTTTAGGCCCCAGGCCTTGCGCAGGGTCGCGACTCGCTCAGGGCTGACCCTCGCGGGATCAAACCGGCCCAGATCAACGCCGCGCGGGATCGAGATCACTTTTTCGGGGGCCAGCTTGTGGGTGGCGATCACCCGGTCGCGCGTATAGTCCGAATTGGCAATGGTCAGGGCCCCGCGGGTCATGACCGAATTATACCAGCGCTTTAGGAACGAGCGGGCATTATAAACCCCGTGATATGTCGCCACGAACGGTATGCCCGCCAGCCTTGCAGCCAGATAGGCGCTGATCGCCGGCGCGCGCGATCTGGCATGGATCACATGCACGTTTTGCTGCCTTATGAGGCGGGCCAGAGCAAACGCATTGGCCAGTATGGTCAGGGGGTTTTTGGACCGCACATTGAGGATTTCAACCCGTCCGCCCGATTGGATCAGGGTCTTGGTCATGCGCCCGCCATGGGTCGCGACAATCGCTTTGCCGCCTGCGGCCATGACCGCTGTGGCCACGTCCAAGGTGGTCTGTTCGGCCCCGCCGGTTTCCAGTTCGGGGATGACTTGCAACAGGGTAAAGTCGGCCGGAAGGGTCAGGGCATTGGTCCTTAAATCAGGCTGCTGAATTCGGCCAAACCATGATTAAAAGGCAAGCGAATTCTTAAAGACACCGAGGTTTTGCGACCATGACTGAGACCACAGGTAGGCTTTCACGCTTGGGCGGCGAATTTGTCGCCTGGCAACGCGTTGCAGGGCGGGGACCATGCCTGGTTTGGCTAGGCGGTTTTAAGTCGGACATGACCGGCTCAAAGGCCCAGGCGCTCGCCGATTGGGCAACATCTGAGGGCCGGGATTTTTTGCGGTTTGACTATTTTGGCCATGGCATGTCGAGCGGGGATTTTGCCAAGGGCACGATTAGTCGCTGGCGAGACGATGTGCTGGCTGTGCTGGATGAATTGACAGCCGGGCCGCTCGTCTTGATCGGCTCATCCATGGGCGGCTGGCTAGCCTGTCTGGCGGCCCTGGCAAGGCGGAGGCGCGTGGCCAGTCTGGTCCTGATTGCGCCAGCAGCCGATTTTACCGACAAGTTGATGCAACCTAGCCTTAGCCCAGAAGCGCTTTTGGCGATCGAACAGGACGGATACTGGATGCGTCCGTCCGATTATGGCGATGAGGGCTATCCGATCACCAAGGCCTTGCTTGAGGACGGCCGCCAATGGTCGATCCTGCCTGGACCTGTCGCCATTGACTGCCCGGTGCGCATCTTGCAGGGCGGCCAAGACCCCGATGTGCCCTGGGCCCACGCCCTGAACCTCGCCCAGGCCTTGAGCGGTCCAGATGTGGTCTTCACCTTGATCCGCGACGGCGATCATCGCCTTTCGCGGCCGCAGGATATTGCGCGCCTGATTGCAGCCGTTAGTGACGCCATTTGAGGCCTAGGGGCGACAATAAGCCCGAGGCTTGCGCTTAACCTTTGTATCAGATTGGGCTAGGTCAGGCCTATGATTATGTTCTGGATCTGTATCGCCCTTGTCTCCGCTGCAGCCGCGGCCCTGATCTTGCAGCGCGCAGCCTTGGCCGCGCGGCTCGGGGTTGAGGCCGAAGAGCCGTCCCTGGCCGTCTATCGCCGTCAATTGACCGAGATTGATGACCTGGCCGCGCGCGGCCTGATCGCGGCGGATGAGCAACAATCAACGCGCACCGAGGCGGCCCGGCGCCTATTGAATGCTGCCGAGCGTAAGCCTGCGCAGCCCGATAC
This sequence comes from Caulobacteraceae bacterium, assembly GCA_947452365.1. Taxonomy (GTDB): domain Bacteria; phylum Pseudomonadota; class Alphaproteobacteria; order Caulobacterales; family Caulobacteraceae; genus CAISGS01. The sequence continues at coordinate 15,431 of CANGCO010000047.1, read as the reverse complement.
GGGAAAGCCTGCTGCGCGATTTGCCGTCTTGGCGGTCGCGGCCCTCATCCCCTTATTGGCGCTGGGCGGCTATATGGTTTTGGGCGCACCCGGTCTTGCCGACCAGCCCTTTGCCAAGCGCCTGGCCCATTGGCGTCAGACCGACCCATCCACCCTGACCGGCCAAGAATTGCTTGTGGTGCTCCAGGCCGTGGTGGCCGAGCGCCCCAAGGATCCCAAGCCGCTCATGTTCTTGGCCAGGGTTCAAGGCGCGACCGGGGATGATGCGGGGGCCGTGCGCAGTCTGGAAAGGGCCGTGACCCTGACGCCGTCTGATCCACAGCTTTGGACCAGTCTGGGCGAGACCTTGGTGGTTCAGGCCAAGGGCGTGGTTGAGGACGATGCCCTGCGCGCTTTTGAACAGGCTCTAAGGCTTGACCCGGCCGATCCATCCGCCCGCTATCATCTGGCGCGCGCGCGGATGGCCAAGGGCGAGGTTGCGGCGGGCCTTACGGTCTGGCGCGCCGTTCAGGCGGGGCTTGCGGCGGATGATCCGCGTGCGAAAGGTCTCGCCCAAGAGATTGCCGCGGTGGAAAAGACCGGCCATCTGCCAGAGCCCGAGCCGCAGGCGCCAGCCCTTGCCGGTGTCGGGGCTGATCAGATGGTGTTTATCCGCAATATGGTCACAAGTCTCGCCACCCGGCTCAAGGCCTCACCCGATGACCCGCAAGGCTGGGCGCGGCTTGTGCGCTCCTATGGCGTGCTTGGCGACAAGCCCGCTCAGGCCCAGGCCCTGACCGAGGCCAGGCGTCTGTTCAAGAACCGCCCAGGCGACCTCAAAATCGTCGAGGACGCGGCCAAGACGCCGCCAAAATGACGCAATATGCATCGGCCCTAGGTCTTTGGTTTGACACGATAAGGGCCTATCTCTCTGATCTGACCCTATTGGATAAAAGGCAGCCGCAAATATGGGCTTGATACCAAAATCGAAAAAGGCCCGGCGGCGCTTATTGGTGCTGGCCGTAGCCGCCCCGATCCTGTGCGGCGCGGCGGCCTTGGCCTTTTTTGCCATGGGCGATGCGGTCTCTTTCTTTTATTCCCCGGCCCAGGCCAAGGCGGCGCATGTCACGCCCGGCCGCACGATCCAGCTCGGCGGACTGGTGGCCAAGGGCAGTGTAGTCAAGTCGCCCGACGGCTCGGTCAGCTTTGTGGTCATGGATCACGTCGCCACCGACACGGTAGTCTATCACGGCGACCTGCCCGACCTGTTTCGTGAGGGTCAGGGTGTGGTCACCAAGGGGGCTTATGATGAGGCGGGCGTGTTTCGCGCCACCGAGGTCCTAGCCAAGCATGATGAGCGCTATATGCCGCGCGAAGTGACCAAGGCGCTCAAGGCGTCAGGCCAGTGGCGCGGCAAGGGCGAGGCGGCCCCTGCCGTTGAAGGCAAGATCTGATGATTGTCGAAATTGGTGCCTATTGCCTGATCCTGGCCTTGCTCTTGTCGGTCGCCCAGTTGGGGCTGTCGACGGGCGGGCGTATGCGCGGCTCTTTGGCCCTGATCGGGGCGGGTGAGGGCGCAGCGGGGGCCGCATTCTTGGCGGTCCTGATCGCGTTTGGCGCCCTGATGTATGCCTTTGTGACCTCAGACTTTTCCGTGGCCAATGTTGCGGCCAATTCCCATACCGCCAAGCCCTTGCTGTATAAGGTCGCCGGGGTTTGGGGCAGTCATGAGGGCTCTATGCTGCTCTGGTGCCTGGCCTTGACCGGATTTGGTGCCGCGGTGGCCCTGACCGGCCGCGGTCTGCCAGTAGCGCTTAAGGCGGTGGTGGTGGCCAGCCAGGGCGCGCTGGGCGTTCTGTTTCTGGCCTATACCGTGTTTGCCTCAAATCCGTTTGCTAGGCTGCTTGAGGTGCCGGTTGAGGGCAAGTCGCTCAATCCGCTTTTGCAGGACCCGGCCTTGGCCTTTCATCCGCCGTTTCTCTATGGCGGCTATGTTGGGTTTTCGATCGTGTTTTCGTTTGCCATAGCCGCATTGGTCGAGGGCCGGGTCGATGCGGCCTGGGCGCGCTGGGTGCGGCCCTGGAGTCTTGCGGCCTGGAGCCTCTTGACCGTCGGCATTACACTGGGCGCGTTTTGGGCCTATTATGAACTGGGTTGGGGCGGCTGGTGGTTTTGGGACCCAGTCGAGAATGCCAGCTTTATGCCCTGGCTGATTGGCACCGCCCTGCTGCATTCGGCGGTGGTGATGGAAAAGCGCGGTGCCTTGCCTGGCTGGACCGTGTTCCTCGCCTTGGCCGCCTTTACCTTCTCCATGCTCGGCGCGTTTTTGGTGCGCTCGGGTGCCCTGACCTCGGTGCATGCGTTTGCGGTTGATCCCAAGCGCGGCATCTTGCTCTTGTCGATCCTTGGCATAGCCGCCGGGACCGGGTTTAGCCTGTTTGCCTGGCGCGGCCCAAGGCTTGCGGCGGGGGGGCTATTTGCCCCGATCAGCCGTGAAGGCGCATTGGTGATCAATAATCTGGTCTTGTCGGCGGCCACGGCCACGGTCCTGCTTGGAACCCTCTATCCCCTGATCAAGGAAGCCTTGACCGGCCAGACCCTGTCAGTGGGCACGCCCTATTTCAACCTGACCTTTGCGCCCTTGATGGCGCTTGCCTTGCTGGTCCTGCCCTTGGGGCCCTTAATGGCTTGGAAGCGCGGCGACGCACTCGGGGCCTTGCAAAGGCTTTGGTGGGCTGCGGTCTTGGCCGTCGGGGCCGGGCTTGGTGTGCTGGCCTTGCTAAAGCCAAGCCATGGCTTTGCCGCCATTGGCATGGCCTTGGGCGTCTGGTTGATTGCCGGGGCCCTGACCGAGGTGGCCGAACGGGTGCATCTGGGCAAGGCCTCTGGCCAAGAAGTGCGCCGCCGCCTCACAGGCCTGCCGCGTGGAGCCTGGGGCACGACCCTTGGCCATGCAGGCCTTGGCGTATTTGCGCTCGGGGCCAGTTTCGAGACCGCCTACAAGATTGAAGCCGCCCAGGCCTTGAGCCTGAACCAGAGCCTTAATGTCGGGGCTTATGAACTGACCCTGACCGATGTTGGCCAGGTTGATGGACCCAACTATATCGCCGAGCGGGGACACTTGACCGTATCCCGCGCCGGCAAGCTGGCCTGTACCGCTACGCCTGAGCGGCGATTTTACCCCGCTGGCCGCCAGACGACGTCAGAGGTTTATATCTGTCCTGAGGGCCTGAGCGATGTCTATCTGGTGCTGGGCGAGCGCCGGACCGGAACCGGCGGCAATCCGGCCTGGCTGGTGCGAGCCTATTGGAACCCTTGGGCGCGGCTGATCTTTTTAGGGCCGCTATTTATGGCCCTAGGCGGCCTGATTTCCTTGAGCGATCGCCGCCTGCGTCTGGGTGCGCCGCGCCGGGCCACGGCCATTGAGGCCGCCGCATGAGGCTGGTCCGCGCCCTTGCCCTGGTCTTGGCGGCTAGTCTTTGTCTGGGCGCAGCCTCAGAGCCGAGCGAGCGGCTGGCCGATCCGGTGCAGGAGGCAAGAGCCAAGGCCCTGTTTACCCAGGTGCGCTGCGTGGTCTGCCAAAACGAATCGATTGACGATTCTCAAGCCGATCTGGCCGCTGATCTGCGCAAGATTGTCCGCACCGAGGTGGCGCAAGGGCGCAATGATCGCCAGATCAAGGCCTATCTTGTCGCCCGCTATGGCGAATTTATCCTGCTCAAACCGGCCTTTAGCTGGGGCAATGCGGCCCTGTGGCTGGTGCCGTTCGCGATTATTGGCCTTGGTGGCCTAGGCTTTCTGGTTCAGGCCCGCAAGCGCACAGCGGCGCGGTCTGAGCCTGAACTTTCGGGTTTAGATCAGGCCTTGAGCGCGGCTGAACAAGAAAAACTGACCAGACTTTTGCGCGGAGATGAGGGATGACATGGGTCTGCCTTAATTTAACAGCAAATCATGGGTCATTAATGACACAATCGTAACTTGAGGCTCTTGGCCAGACAGTGCATTGGCCATTAGGTTCAGGGATGAATGACCTGGGGCGCTATTGGGGCTCAGGAACAAGGATCGAACAGAATGACGAACAAGACGCGTGGATTTTTAGTCAGTGCTGTGGCCGGCGCCGGTGTCGCCGTGGCCGCCATGGTTGGTATTGGTTTTGCCTTCCCCCCCGCCTCGGCCCAGACGGGCAAGGGCCAACTCATCCAGACGTCTGGCGCGCCAATCTTTGCGCCGCCGCCGGGCGCGCCCCTGTCCTTTGCTGATATTGTTGAAAAAGTCTCCCCCGCCGTGGTCCAGATTGATGTGACCGGCAAGCCTGAAGGGCGGATTGACCCACGCACAGGCCGTAAGATCCCAGGCCTTGAGGGCTTTCCCTTCGCTATTCCTGGCGCGCCGCAAGAAGAAGGCCCAGAGGGCGCACCCCAGGCTGAGCCCAAGGGTCCAGCCCCGCAATCTTCGGGTTCGGGATTCTTCATCTCCGAAAACGGCTATATTGTTACCAATAATCACGTTGTCGAAAACGCCGCCGAGATCAAGGTCGTGCTTAAGGATGAGCGCGAACTGAAGGCCACGGTGGTTGGCCGCGATGAGGCCACCGACCTGGCTGTGCTCAAGGTCGAGGGTTCGGGCTATGCCTTCGTGAATTTCGAAGATGCTGCCCGCCCCCGTGTTGGCGACTGGGTGATTGCGGTAGGCAATCCTTTTGGTCTTGGCGGCACAGCCACGGCGGGGATTGTCTCGGCCTATGGCCGTGATATTGGCGAGACCTTTGTCGACTTTATCCAGATCGATGCCTCAATCAATCGCGGCAATTCCGGCGGCCCGACCTTTGATATTTATGGCCGTGTGATCGGGGTCAATTCCGCCATATTCTCGCCGTCTGGTGGGTCGGTCGGGATCGGCTTTGCCATTCCCGCCGATGTCGCCGATTCTGTGACCAAGCAATTGATCAAGAATGGCAAGGTGACCCGCGGCTATATGGGCGCCCAGATCCAGAACTTTACCCCGGAAATGGCTGCGGCCATGGGTCTGCCATCGCGAAAGGGCGCTATTATTGCCGAGCTGGTCGCGGGCGGTCCTGCCGAAAAAGGCGGGGTGCAGTCGGGCGATGTGGTGACGGCGGTTAATGGCAAGTCGGTTACAAGTTCTGCCGAAATGACCCGCGAAGTGGCCCGCACCCGGTCTGGCGATGCCATCCGGCTTGAAATCCTGCGCGAAGGCAAGCCCAAGACCCTTGAGTTCAAGGCTGGCATGCGCCCACCGGAGTCCCAGCTGGCTGGCAAGGATGACAATGCGCCCTCCGAGGACAAGCCCGGTTCGCCCAAGTCAGACCGTCCAAGCGTTTTGGGCATGATGCTTGCCCCGCTGGATGCGGCCAATCGCAAGCAGTTTGAGCTGCCGATTACGGTCAAGGGCGTGGTGATTACCGGCGTTGGCGTCAGCTCGGATGCTGGTCAAAAGGGCCTCAAGCCCGGAGACGTGATTGTCCGCGCCGGTGACAAGGCCGCCTTGAGCCCGAGCGATGTGGTCAGCGCCGTTGCGGCGGCCAAGGCGGCTGGGCGTGAGGGGGTCTTGCTGCTGGTCTATCGCGATGGAAGGACATTGTTCATCCTTATCAAGCTAGAAAAATAGCCTCTCTAAATGGCCAGGCCCCTTGTCGGGGTCTGGTCATGATTACAGGCATGGGGAGGCGGCCTTGAAAGTACTGATAGTCGAGGACGATCTGGAAGCTGCGGCGTCCATGCTCCGCGGCCTTGGCGAGGCGGGTCTGATCTGCGTCCACGCCGCCGATGGCGTATTGGGCCTCGATGCTGCCCGCGATGGCGGCTTTGATGTGCTGGTGGTCGACCGCATGATGCCCAATATGGACGGCCTCAGCATGGTTGAGGCCTTGCGCCAGGGCGGGGACCAGACGCCAGTCCTGTTCCTATCGGCGCTTGGCGAGATTGATGACCGGGTCGCGGGCCTCAAGGCGGGTGGTGATGACTATCTGGTCAAGCCCTATGCCTTTGCAGAGCTTTCAGCCCGGATCGAGGCCTTGGGACGTCGGCGCGACAGCGGCGGTATGCAGACCCTACTCAAGGTCGGGGACCTGGAAATGGACCTGATCAGCCGCATGGTCCGCCGCCAGACCCAAGAAATCGATCTGCAGCCGCGCGAATTTCAGTTGCTGGAATATTTGATGCGCCATGCCGGTCAGTCCGTGACCCGGACCATGTTGCTGGAAAAGGTTTGGGAGTATCATTTCGACCCCCAGACCAATGTGATTGATGTGCATATTTCGCGGCTGAGGGCCAAGATCGACAAGGGCTTTGATCGGCCCATGTTACAGACCGTGCGCGGCGCAGGCTATCGGCTCGATGCCTAGGGCCTTTCGCCTGCCGTCTGTGTTTCGCAACACACCCTTTCGCCTGACCCTGTTGTTTTTGGCCCTGTTTGCTGCCTCAGCCAGCGCCTTCTTGGCCTATATTTATGGCGTGACCGCCGGGGAGGTTAGCCGCCGGGCCGATGGCGAGATCAGCCGCGAAATCCAGTCCTTGCTGGGCACTTATCGGCAATCGGGTATGGATGGGCTTAATCTGGCCCTGATCGAGCGCACAGGCGATGGCCGCGCCTTTGTCTATCTGCTCAGCGACAAGACCGGTAAGCGCATGACCGGCACTCTGGCTGTGTCTCCGGTCGATCTGGCCGCGGGGCCCAAGGCCGGTGATCAGGTCGGTGCCAGTTTTAAACTGACCCAAACCGATCCTGACGGGGCCGTGATCAAGAGCGCCGCGCGCGGCCAGCAGGTTAGGTTGGCCAATGGGGCCACCTTGTTTGTTGGGCTAGATATGGGGGAGGGCCAGTCCTTTGTCTTGAAGATTGTGCGCGCAATCTGGGGGGCGGGCGCGCTAGTGATCCTGCTTGGCCTGGCCGGAGGCTTGGCGGTCAGTGGCAATGTCAGCCGCGCCATGGCTAGGCTAAACCAGGTTGTGACCGAGGTGCAGGGCGGCAATCTTAGGGTTCGTATTCCACTGCGCGGCGTGCGCGACGAGTTTGACGAATTGGCTTCGGGCATGAATGACATGCTGGATCGTCTGGAGCGGTCGATCGGCGGTCTGCGCCATGTCGGAGACGCGATCGCGCATGATCTGCGCTCGCCCCTGACTAGGCTGCGCACGCGGCTGGAATTGGCCCTGATTGATGTCGAAAACGGCAAGGGCGATGCTGAGGCGGCCCTGGCCCAGGCCCTAGAGGATGCCGATGGGGTCTTGAGCACGTTTAACACTGTGCTGGCTATTGCAAGGCTTCAATCTGCGGGCGAGGCCCCAGACCAGTCCCTGTTCGATGCCGCTGACCTGACCGCCAAGATTGCCGAGCTTTACGCCCCCCTGTGCGAAGACCTCGGCATTGATTTTCAGTGTGAAGCCACGCCCTATTTGCGGGTCAAGGGTAATCAGGAATTCATATCCCAGGCCCTGGCCAATCTTTTGGATAATGCGGTCAAATATACGCCAAGCGGTGGAGCGATCATGCTGCGCTTACGCAGACGTGCTTCGGGCGAGGTAGAGTTTTCCATCACGGATACGGGCCCAGGCGTGCCGCCGCAGGACCGCGAGCGGGTGGTGCAACGCTTTGTTAGGCTCGAAAATAGCCGCAACCTACCGGGCGCTGGGCTTGGCCTGTCCTTGGTCGCGGCCGTTGCCGAGGCCCATGAGGGACGGCTGGACCTGGATGAAGGCCCTGGCGAAATCAATGGCCAGGGGCCCGGCCTTAGGGTTGCCTTTGTCCTGCCGCGCGCGGTCTAGGGCGGCACCTAGAAACCCCTAGCCTATGATTTGAACGCGCCGTTCGGGCCGCTAGAAGCCCTTGCTTGCACTTCCCGTATCGGTCTTGACCCAGGACGGCTGGGCGGGATCGATATCGGCCGAGGTCACGGGCCCCATGCCGATGATCTGGACAAGCGCTGGCTCATCGCTATTTGATCCGTCCCAGTGTACGGCCCCGGCCGGGTGGAACATATAGCTGCCGGCGGGCATGGGTTTGACCGCTACCGGGTCAAATTGCGCGCCTGTTCCGGCCGCCCAGCGGCCTTCAAGGACGGTGACATAGCGATCTTGGCTATGGGTGTGCGGCCGGTCCATAATATGGGGTGGAAACCGCACGCGGATAACATACATGCCGGGTTTAGAGGGGTCGCCGGAGACGATAGCGGCACGGACGCCATAGCTATTAGGCACTTCGCGCCAGGTCAGCTGGTCCGGCGTGACCGTGGTGAAATCAGCCGCCGCTGCGCTGCCTGTGATCAAAAATGCCATTATGAGTGCGCGTATAATCATCGGATGTCCCTCATTTTTTTGGTGACATACTGCCCGTCCGCTCCGGTCCGAGCAAGTCGTCTTGGCCAATCGCTCATCGCCCTAGCCAAGGCTTTTGAGCACCGCGCCTAGGGCGTCCACGGTCTCAGATTCTGTCGCCCAAGAGCACATGAACCGCACACTGCCATCCTCAACCCTATGCACCATAATTCCCTTGGCCAAGAGGGCGGCCAGGGCCTGTTCGGGCAGGTTGGCAAACACGGCATTGGCATCAACCTTATGGGCAAGCTCAAACGGCATTAGGTCGGCCAAGCGCCTGGCCATGGCATTGGCATGGGCCGCATGGGTGATCAGGGCGCCGGTCTCGATCATGCCAATCCAGGGCGCGGCATAGAAGCGGCCCTTGGACGGCAATTGCCCGGCCTGTTTTAGGCGCGCATCCAGGCGGTGGGCAAGCTTGGGATTGAACACGACCAGGGCCTCGGTCGGCGGCATGCCCGCCTTGGTGCCGCCAAAGACGAGCAGATCGATGTTTAGGTGTTTGATCGCCTTCAAATCCAAACCAGAAGCCGCGGCATTGGCCAGCCTTGCCCCGTCCAGATGCACGCCAAGCCCCTTGGCCCGGGCCTGATCGGTCAGGGCCGCGATCTCGGCCTCGGTATAGAGGGTGCCATATTCGGTGGTATTGGTGATCGAAAGGGCGGCTGGTGATTGGCGGTGAGCGCTATCGGGGGCAGTGAGGGCTTGGGCTAGGGCAGTGGTGTCAATCTTGCCCGATGCGCCCTCCAGCCCGATCAGGCCCAGCCCATGGCCCAGATGCACGGGGGCTCCGGTCTCGTCTTTGAGGATGTGGGCATGTCCATGCGCCAACACCGCCTCGAAGGGCTGGGCCAAGGCGGCGAGACTGATGGCATTGGCGGCTGTGCCCGAGGCGACGAACCGCACTTCAGCATCGGCATCCAGCAGGCCGCGCACAAGGTCGGCTGCCTGCTGGGTAATGGTGTCGGTGCCATAGCCGCTGGCAAAGCCGCTATTGGCTTCAATCAGACTAGCCATGGCTTCGGGCGCAGCCCCGGCCGTATTGTCGGAAAAGAAATCGAAGCGAGGGCTCAAGCCGATGCGCCCCAGGCCCTGATATCGGCAACGAACAGGTCAGGCTCTTCCATGGCGGCAAAGTGCCCGCCCGTGGCCATTTCGGTCCATCGGGTGATCTTATAGGCCCGCTCGGCCCAGCTGCGCGGCGGCGCCTTATACAGGGCCTCGCCCGGGAAATTGGCAAAGGCGGTCGGGGTGGCGCAATATTGGCCCTCTGTGAGCTGCACGCCGCCTTCCTCGATCAGGCCGCGATAATACCAGGCCCCGGTGGTGAAGGACCCGGTCATGACATAGATCATGATATTGGTTAGCAGCTGGTCCTTGGAATAGACCCCGATCAGGGGCTTGGCGCGCAGGTCCGACCAGTCATAGAACCGCTCTAGGATCCAGGCCGCCTGACCGACCGGATTGCCCGCCGCCATCCAGCCGATCGATTGCGGCTTTGAGGCCTGGAGCATGAAATAGGCGCCCAATTGCTGCATGGCGGCGCCGGTCTGGGTCAGCCACGCGATCTCGGCCTCCGATTGTGGCGCGCCAGCGGGCCTAAACCCAATCATATTGAGGTGAATCGCCTTGACGTGCGCGGCATGGTCAAACCCGAGCCAAGAGGTCACCAGCCCCCCCCAATCGCCGCCCTGGGCCAGGTATTGGTCATAGCCAAGCGTCTGGGTCATCAGGGTGTTGAACAAACGCGCCGTTGTCCTTTGCCCAATCGGCCGCGCGGGCCTGGACGAAAAGCCAAAGCCGGGTAGGGACGGGATGACCAGATCAAACGCGTCTTCGGCCTTGCCGCCAAACCGGCTGGGAAAGGCCAGTTTTTCAATCGAGTCCCAAAACTCAAAATGCGAACCGGGCCAGCCATGGGTCAGGATCAGGGGCCGCTTGCCGCCCGCCTCGCCAATCACATGCACAAAATGCAGGTCAAAATCTTCCACGCGGGCGGTGAATTGCGGATAGCGATTCAGGCCCGCCATCGCCGCCTGCCAGTCATAGGTTTCGGTCCAGTGCGCGCAGATGTCTTTTAAGAAGGCCCCGTCACAGCCATAGGACCAGCCATCCTCTACCGCCGGTGCCATTGGAAACGGATAGGCACGGACCTGATCGAGCACCTTGCCGACTTCGGCTTGGGTCCAGGCGACGGTAAAGGGGGTGACGGTCATGGCGTGTTCCTCGCGGCAGTGTCTCATGCCAAGCTGAAGGCTTTACCCTGGGGCGGTCAAGCGGTCTGTGAGGTCCCCTGCCACCTTCGCCGCGCCCAAACCCTTGTTCCGTTCTCCCTGTGCAGGCGGGGACCCCGGCCGTTTCGCGCGACCAGTAACCTATATTCTGGATCCCCGCCTTCGCGGGGAAGGCGGGTGGGGGTGAGGTGGGGCACACCTAGTCTTCGCACTGATCAAGATCGGAAAAGGCAGCCCCTCGGGGCTGCCTTTTTTGTTGGCCATGGGTCGGCGGCATTAGGGCTCATGGGCATAATAGCGGCGCAGGGTCATCATCACCCCAAATGCCCCGATCAGGGCCAAAAGCATGGTCGCCCAAAGCGGCAGGCCCAGCGCAATCAGGCCCGCGGACCCAAGACAGCCTAGGCTGGCCCCAAGATCATAGCCGCCCTCTGAGACCATGTGAAAGCGCAAGGTACAGGGCGAGGCCTTGGACATGTTATAGATGGCGGTCATGAGCGGCGGGGTATAAAGGCAGGCCACAAACGCCCCAAGTGCATTGGCCACCACCGATAGGGCCGGACTGGTCGCCCAGGCCCTTAGGCCAAGGGTCGCCGCCATGACCACAAAGGCCAGAACGGCAGCGCGGCGGCCATGGCCTGCATCGATAAATCGGCCCAGTACCAGACCCGCCAGGGCGCTGACCACGGCCCCAAGGGCCAAGGCCCCGCCAAATGCCGTATAGCTGCCGCCTAGATTGGTGAAGAGGATGATCTGCCAGATCCAAACCCAGCCCGCGCATAAAAAGCCATCACAGGCCAGCAGCAAAAACCCCCTGCGGGCGGCAGCAACCGCGCTTTTGGCCTTGTCCGCGACCTTGACTTGGGGTCCGCTCAAGAGCGGCAGGGCTGAGGCCAGCTGGACCAGGGCGGCTATGCCAAAACCAGCGCCTGCACCCAGGGTGAGCAGCGCCCAGCCGCCTAGAATGGGGCCCAATATGCCCACCCCGGTGGCCAGGGCTTCGCGCGCACTGACCTGATGGCCGCGATGTTCGGCATCGCCAAGCGCTGCGAAATAGGCGTGATAACTTGGCCAATATAAGGCGTCGCCAAGGGCCCAGGCCAGGCAAAGCGCCAACCAATAGGGATTGAGGCCGGCCACATAGGGCAAGATCAGATAGGGCAGGGCCTGGGCCAGGGTGCCCAACATCAGGGTAGGCTTGAGGCCCCAGGCCTTACCGGCGATTAGGGTCAGGGGCCTTAAGCAAAACCGCACGGCTAGGATCAGGGCGATCGAGGCCAGAACCCAGGGCGCGCTCAAACCGGCCTTTAACAAATAGACGGCAAAAAACAGCCCGCCGGCATTGGCCGCCAGCGCATGCAGGCCATAATGCAGGTTCAGTTGGTTGACGGACTTGTTTCCAAGGAAGGACACGGCGGCAAGGTCTCTCAGCAAGGCCCATGCGATAATCTAGGCTGCGGAGAAAGGCCAGAGACAGAGCGCGCCCCCCTACCCCCGCTTCGCGGGTACTTCCCCCAGAGGGGGAAGATTGACAGTTCCAAGATCTTCCCCCTTTGGGGGAAGTGGCCCGAAGGGCCGAAGGGGGCCTTGTTTAATCCCCCTAAACCGCCCGCATTAAATAGCGCACCGTCTTTTTGCCGCCATCGAGGCTGGCCTCGCCAATCGGTTCAAACCCCAGCTTTTCATGAAAGGCATCAGACGCCAGATTGGGCGGATCGGAATTGACTTCGCAGACTATGCGCGTGTGCCCGGCCTTGGCAGCCGCCTCAAACAGGGCGGTATAGAACTCGCCCGCCAGGCCCCGGCCCCGGGCATGGGCCGCAACCACAATCCGGTCGACATAGACAAACCGGTCATAACGCGCCTTTAGCCACAGAAAATTGACGCTGTCATAGGCCGCGTCCTGATCAAAGGTCAGCAAAAACCCGTCATCCAAGCCGACCTGACGCGCAAAAAACGCCATGGCCACCATATGCGCAAACCGCTCTAGCTCCAGCCAGGACAGCTCAACCGCATGGGCATTGTTCAGCGCCAATAGGGCTGGGCTGGTGACTAGGGGCCTTAGTGCCGCCATTTGCGGCTAAACTAATGCCCCATGACAATACTTGAACTTCTTAGCCGACCCGCAAGGGCAGGCACCATTGCGCGCGGTGCGCTCCCAGCCGGCGGGCAGGGCACTGGCAGGCAGGGCGGCGCGCTGTTCGGCCGATAGGCCTTCTGGTATGCCGCCGCCAAAGCGTTCATTCTCGCCGGTCTCGGGGTTCATATGGACCTCGATCAGACCCGCCGAAGGCGCCTTGGCGGGCGCAGGGTCCTGATACTGGAACTCGACCGTCATCAGCCAGCGCGTCGTATTCATGCGCAGATCGCCGAGCAGTTTTTCAAACAGCGAGAAGGCCTCGGTCTTGTACTCATTCAAGGGGTCGCGCTGACCATAGCCGCGCAGCCCGATCACATTGCGCAAATGGTCCAGATGCATCAGGTGTTCGCGCCATTGCAAATCGATCATCTGCAGCAGGAAGTTCTTTTCCAGACTGCGCATCTGCTCATCGCCAATCTGGCTCAAGCGTTCGGCGGCGCGGCTATCGGCGGCGGCCTGAATACGGGCCAACATTTCCTCATTGGCAATGCCGTCCTCAGCCGCCCAGTCGCGCAAGGGAAGGCTGAGGCCCAAAATGGTCTCGATCCGCTCTTCAAGCCCATCAATATCCCATTTTTCGGCATAGGCCTTGGGCGGCAGGTGGCGATAGACTAGGTCCTCAATAGTGTCGTGACGCATTTCGGTGATGATTTCCGAAAGGTCGGTCGCCTCCATGAATTCCTGGCGCTGCTCGAACACGGCCTTGCGCTGGTCATTGACCACATCATCATATTTGAGCAGGTTTTTGCGGATTTCGAAATTGCGCTGCTCGACGCGGCGCTGGGCCGTCGCAATGGCGCTATTGAGCCATTTATGGGTAATGGCCTCGCCTTCTTGAATGCCAAAGGTGCGCATAATGGCGTCGAGCCGCTCACCGGCAAAGATGCGCAACAGGTCGTCTTCGCAAGACAGGAAGAATTTCGATGTACCAGGGTCGCCCTGACGGCCGGTACGGCCGCGCAACTGATTATCAATCCGGCGGCTCTCGTGGCGCTCCGTGCCCAGAACAAACAAGCCGCCTGCGGCCAAGGCTTTTTCGCGGCGATCAGCAATATCGGCTTCGATAATCTTGGACTGTTCGGCTTCCAGATCTGGCGTGACCTCAATACCCATGCCGCGCTGCTGCTGACGCCAGGCGGTCATGCGCATGTCCAGATTGCCGCCGAGCTGAATATCCGTGCCGCGGCCGGCCATATTGGTGGCAATGGTTACCGAGCCGGGTGAGCCGGCATCGGCGACGATCAGGGCTTCTTGCTCGTGATAGCGGGCATTAAGCACATTGTGCGGGATCCCGGTCAGGGTCTTGCCGTCCAGCTCGAACTTGTGAAGCTTTAACAGCTCCGACAAGGTTTCGGACTTTTCAATCGAGACCGTGCCGACCAGAACCGGCTGGCCCCTGCGATAGCAGTCCTCGATCTGGAGCAGGATGGAGGCATTCTTTTCGCGTTCTGACCGGTAAACTTCGTCGTCAATATCAATCCGCCGGACCGGCCGATTGGTCGGGATCTCGGTCACGTCCATCTTATAGATGTCATGGAATTCAGATGCCTCGGTCGCGGCCGTGCCGGTCATGCCCGAGAGCTTGGAATAGAGGCGGAAATAGTTCTGGATGGTGACCGAGGCCAGGGTCTGGTTCTCGGGCTGGATGTCCGCACCTTCCTTGGCTTCAATCGCCTGGTGCAGGCCTTCGGACAGGCGACGACCCGTCATCATGCGGCCGGTAAATTCATCAATCAGGATCACCTCGCCGCCCTTGACGATATAATCCTTGTCGCGCTGATAGAGCTTATTGGCGCGCAGGGCCTGATTAATATGATGCACGGCCGAGACGTTGGCGGCGTCATAAAGGTCAATCGATCCCTCGGCCAGGTGACCGGCCGCCATCAGCATTTCTTCAGCCTTTTCTGAACCATATTCGGTCAGAAGGATCTGGCGCTGTTTTTCGTCGAGATCATAGGTCGCCTCGTCCTGGATCATCTCCTTCACCACGCCATCAATGATGCGGTAGAATTCAGAGCGATCTTCGGTTGGGCCAGAAATAATCAGAGGGGTCCGGGCCTCATCGATCAGGATGGAGTCCACCTCGTCGACAATACAGAAATGATGGCCGCGCTGGACCATTTCCTCGGTCGAATAGACCAGATTATCGCGCAAATAGTCGAAGCCGAACTCATTATTGGTGCCATAGGTTATGTCGCTGCGATAGGCGCGCTGGCGATCACCTTGGCTCAGGCCATTGACGATCACACCGACCGACAGGCCGAGGAACTTATAGACCTTGCCCATCCATTCGGAGTCGCGCGCGGCTAGATAGTCATTGACGGTAATGACATGCACGCCCTTGCCGGACAGGGCATTAAGATAGGTTGGGGCTGTGGCGACCAGGGTCTTTCCCTCGCCCGTGCGCATTTCGGAAATGCCGCCCTGGTGCAGCACCATGCCGCCGACCAGTTGCACATCATAGTGGCGCTGGCCGAGTGTGCGGCGAGACGCCTCGCGCACGGCGGCAAAGGCCTCGTTCATAATGTCATCAAGCGTCGCGCCCTTGGCCAGGCGGCCCTTGAATTCCTGCGTCTTGCCGCGCAGGGCCTCATCGCTCATGGCCATGTATTCTGGCTCTAGGGCATTGATGAGCAGGGCACGGGCCGCGAAGGCCTTCACCTTGCGGTCATTGGGGGAGCCGAAGAGCTTTTTAGCGAAGCCGAGCATGAACTGGTCCGATGGTCGCGAGGAAAGCGTACGGGG
>CANGCO010000046.1 GCA_947452365.1 Caulobacteraceae bacterium | reverse complement strand
TCATGAGGCCCAGCGAGCCAAAGCCTTGAGCGACCGTGTCGGACTGGACATCGCCGTCATAATTCTTACAGGCCCAGACAAAGCCGCCGGACCATTTCATGGCGGCAGCGACCATGTCATCAATCAGGCGGTGCTCATAGGTGATGCCAGCGGCCTTGAAGTCGGCAGCAAATTCGGCCTCGAAGACTTCCTGGAACAGGTCCTTAAAGCGGCCGTCATAGGCCTTGAGGATGGTGTTCTTGGTCGACAAATAGACGGGATATTTGCGCTGCAAGCCATAGGCCAGCGAAGCGCGGGCAAATTCGCGGATCGACTCGTCCAGATTATACATGCCCATGGCTACGCCGCCGCCGGGATAGGTAAACACCTCGTGCTCGATGACCTGACCGTCATCGCCGACAAAGGTCATGGTCAGCTTGCCGGGACCTGGCACGACAAAATCAGTGGCCTTGTACTGATCGCCAAAGGCGTGACGGCCGATAATGATGGGTTGGGTCCAGCCGGGCACCAGACGCGGCACGTTCTGACAAATGATCGGCTCGCGGAACACAACGCCGCCTAGGATGTTGCGGATGGTGCCATTGGGCGACTTCCACATTTTTTTCAGCCCAAATTCGGCAACGCGGGCCTCGTCCGGCGTGATGGTGGCGCACTTAATGCCAACGCCATGCTTCTTGATCGCATTGGCCGCATCGATCGTGACCTGGTCATTGGTCTCATCGCGATGCTCCATGCCCAGATCATAATAGTCGATCTCGAGATCCAGGAAGGGGAAGATCAACTTGTCCTTGATCAGCTTCCAGATGATGCGGGTCATTTCATCGCCGTCGAGATCGACGACCGGATTAGCAACTTTAATCTTGGCCATGTTGGGCTCCCGTAAAAAGGGGCGCGATCTCATGCAAGGCACACAGGGCCTTGCCGCTCGCGACGACAGGGCTATAGACCGCTGCGCGGCGGTGAGCAATCACGCCTTGACCCCCTTGCGCATTTGTCTGGGGATTTGCTTCTGAGGCCATCCTCGGCTATCGCGGGGCGTGAGCGAACTTGTCCCCCCCTGCGTCATACTGAACGCGCCGCAACTGGCCGAGAATATCGGGGCTGTGGCGCGGGTCATGGCCAATTTTGGCCTGTATGATCTGCGTCTGGTCAGGCCGCGCGATGGCTGGCCGCAAGAGCGGGCCTGGGCCAGTGCCTCGGGCGCGGACTGGCCACTCGATAATGCCAAGGTGTTTGACCGGCTAGAGGATGCCTGCGCCGATCTGCATCTCTTATATGCCACCACAGCCCGCCCCCGCGAGGCCAGACTGCCAGTGATCACGCCGCGTCAGGGCGCTGCCGAGCTCGGCATGGCCGTGCGCGCGGGTGAGAAGGTTGGGCTATTGTTTGGCGGTGAGCGGGCAGGGCTAGAGACGCTGGATATTGCCCTGTGCCAGGCCATTATCACCATTCCGATTGACCCAAAATTTCGCTCGCTCAATCTGGCCCAGGCCGTGGCCTTGAACGCCTATGAATGGCGTCTGACCTTGGATGATGCCCCGCCTGCTGCGTTTGACGAGGTTGCACCGCCGGCGGATCATGGCGTGGTGCTTGGATTTTACGAGCATTTGGAAAAAGAGCTGGATACATCGGGCTTTTTCTTTCCGCCGGAAAAGCGGCCCTCTATGATCCGCAACCTGCGCGCCGTATTTGCCCGCTCGCGCCTGTCAGAGCAGGAGGTACGCACCCTTCGCGGCGTCGTGACGGCGCTTACCCGTGGTCGTGGCCAGGTTCTAGCGCGCATGGCTAGGGCCACCGCATTTGCGGCCAAGACCAAGACACCCAACCAAGGACAAGACGATGAGCGAGATTGAAACCCTGGGCCAACACCGCGTTCACGGCGGCACCTTGACCTATGTGCGCCATAATTCAGCCGCGACCAGCACGGCGATGCGGTTTTCGATCTTTGTGCCTGACGGCAAGGGGCCTTTTGCGTCTGTGGTCTGGTTGTCTGGCCTGACCTGTACAGAGGAAAACTTCACCGCCAAGGCCGGGGCTTATGGGGCAGCGGCGGCGCTAAAACTGATTGTGATTGCCCCCGATACCAGCCCGCGCGGCGAAGGCGTTGCCGATGACGCCGCCTATGATCTGGGCCAGGGTGCAGGCTTTTATATCAATAGTACCGAGGCCCCTTGGGCGCCGCATTTCCAGATGGAAACCTATATTACCCGCGACCTGATCGCGGCTGTGGATGCCAATTTCCCCACCGATCCGGCCCGGCGCGGCGTCAGTGGCCATTCCATGGGCGGGCACGGTGCCCTGACCCTGGCCTTGAAATATCCAGACCTGTTTAAGTCGGTATCCGCCTTTTCGCCCATTGTCTCGCCGACCCGCTGTGATTGGGGCCGCAAGGCCTTTGGTGCCTATCTGGGATCGGACGAGGCCAAATGGGCGGCGCATGATGCCTGCCTTTTGATCGAGGCCGGGGCAGGGGCAAACCTTGATGACATACTGATTGATCAGGGCCTGGCCGACAATTTCCTCGAAAACCAGCTCAAGCCGGAATTGATTGAGGCCGCAGCGGCCAAGGCGGGCCGCAAGGTCACAGTGCGCCGTCAGCCCGGCTATGATCATTCCTATTTCTTCATTACCAGCTTTATTGCCGATCATCTGGCCTTTCATGCCGCGCGCCTGAAGGCCTAGGTTTTTTATGGACTGAAATCAGCAGGGGTGGGCACGCGCCCTATCGCCCGCCCCTGCGAACAAGGTTAGAAGACCAACCCATGAGCAAGATTCCCCCACCCGCCGCCGCTGCCAAGTCTATGGCTGATTATGCCCGCGAATTTGGCCTAAAGGCCGAAGAATATGATCTGGTCCTGACCCGGTTGGGCCGTGAACCCAATCTGGTTGAACTGGGCGTGTTCAGCGTGATGTGGAGCGAGCACTGCTCCTATAAGTCGTCGCGCAAGCATTTGCGCAAATTCCCGGTCACGGGTCCGCGCGTCCTGCTGGGTCCCGGGGAAAATGCCGGTGTGATCGATATTGGCGACGGCCAGGCGGCTGTGTTCAAGATGGAGTCGCATAACCACCCCTCCTATATCGAGCCCTATCAGGGTGCAGCCACCGGTGTTGGCGGCATTATGCGTGATGTCTTCACCATGGGCGCGCGCCCGATTGCCCTGCTCAATGCGCTGCGGTTTGGCGAGCCGTCCCATCCCAAGACCCGGCGTCTGGTGTCTGGCGTGGTCAGCGGCATTGGCGGCTATGGCAATTGCGTCGGCGTGCCGACCGTGGGCGGTGAGACCCAGTTTCATGCCGGCTATAATGGCAATATACTGGTCAATGCCATGTGTGTTGGCCTTGCTGATGCCGATAAGATCTTTTTGTCGGCGGCCCCGGCTCCGGGCCTGCCTGTGGTCTATTTTGGCTCCAAGACCGGGCGCGACGGTATTCATGGCGCAACCATGGCCTCTGCCGAATTTGACGAGGATTCCGAAGACAAGCGCCCGACCGTTCAGGTCGGCGATCCGTTTGCCGAAAAGCTCTTGATCGAGGCGACGCTTGAACTGATGGGCCTGGGCGCCGTCGCCGCTATTCAGGACATGGGGGCTGCGGGCCTAACCTCATCCTCGGTTGAGATGGCCGGGCGCGGCGGCCTGGGTATTGCGCTGGATCTTGATGCTGTGCCCCAGCGTGAAGAGGGCATGAGCGCCTATGAAATGATGCTGTCGGAAAGCCAGGAGCGGATGCTGGCCATTCTCAAGCCCGGCCGTGAGCCCGACGCCTATCGCGTTTTCGAAAAATGGGGTCTGGATGCCGCGGTCATTGGCTGGACCACGGATACAGGCCGGATCGTGCTGAAGCATAAGGGCGAGGTGGTTTGTGACCTGCCGCTCGGGCCGCTTGCCGATGATGCCCCGCTCTATGATCGGCCATGGGTACAGCCCGAACTTCAGCCGCGATTGAGCCCTGATCAGGTGCCGGCACCCACAGATTGGCGCGAGACGGTGCTAGCCCTGTTATCCACGCCGGATATGGCGTCTAAGCGCTGGCTGTGGGAGCAATATGATCGCCATGTCATGGCCGATACCCTGGCTGATAGCGCGACAAGCGCTGATGCGGGCATGGTCAGGGTCCATGGCACCCGCAAGGCCCTAGCCATGACCAGTGACTGCACACCGCGCTATGTCCAGGCTGATCCCTATGAGGGCGGCAAACAGGCCGTGGCCGAGGCCTGGCGCAATCTGACGGCGGTGGGCGCTGAGCCCATCGCGATCACGGATAATCTCAATTTCGGCAATCCAGAGCGGCCTGAAATCATGGGCCAGATTGTTCGGGCCATTGATGGGATGGCCGAGGCCTGTCGGGTTTTAGACTTCCCCGTCGTGTCGGGAAATGTATCGCTTTATAACGAGACCAATGGTGCGGCCATTCCGCCAACCCCGACGGTTGGCGCTGTGGGTTTGCTTCAAGATTATGGCCGCCGGGCTGGCTATGGCGGTTTGCAGAACGGTCAGGCCCTAGTCCTGATTGGGGCCTCGACCGGTGAGTTGGGCTCATCCATCTATTTGCGTGACCTGCTGGGTCGTGAAGAGGGCGCGCCGCCGCCGGTTGATCTGGCCCGGGAGCGCCTTAATGGCGATCTGGTGCGGGGTCTGATCCTAGATGGCTTGACCACAGTGGTACACGACCTGTCCGATGGCGGCCTATTGATCGCGGCGGCGGAAATGGCCATGGCCTCGAATATGGGTATGTTCTTGACCTTGCCCGGCGATCTGCCCGATCACGCGCAATTGCTGGGTGAGGATCAGGCCCGGTATCTGGTGGCCTTGTCAGCGGCTGACCTCGATGCGCTCGATAGTCGCGCCTCGGCGGCTGGCGTTCCTTATGGGGTGATTGGTCAGGCGGGGGGCTGTGAACTGGCGGTCTCAGGTCTTGGCGGGCTCTTGTTCGCCCTCGATCTTGAGGATCTGCGCTTAGCCCATGAGGCCTGGATGCCTGCCTATATGGACGCCCCAGCCTAAACGATCTGGGTTTAGAGTTTAAAAGGTTTCAATTCATGCCCATGCCCGCCTCCGCCTTGGAAGCCGATTTAAGACAGGCCTTCCCCGATGCCTTGATCGAGATTCAGGATCTGGCCGGGGATGGTGACCATTATAAGGCGCGGATTGTGTCCTCGACGTTTGTCGGCCTTAGCCGAGTGCGGCAGCATCAGCTGGTCTATGCGGCGCTCAAGGGCAAGATGGGCGGCGCCCTGCATGCCCTGGCCTTGGAAACCGCGCCGCCGACGCCCCAAGACTAAGGCCTTTATCGGCCGGGCCAAGAGGCCTTGCCCTTGACCGGGGCCCCAAGGCTCCCTAGCTCTAGATTAATCCAACCAAGAGACCTGATCATGACCGACTCCGTCCCCAATTCGGCCGCTGACTTTATCGCCAAGACCGTCGCAGAACAGCCCGTGGTCTTGTTCATGAAGGGTGTGCCCGATCAACCGCGATGCGGATTCTCGGCCGTGGTCGTGCAGATTCTCGATCATTTGGGCGTTGAATTTGTCGGTGTCGATGTCTTGCAAGATGATGATTTACGCAATGGTATCAAGGTCTTCAGCGACTGGCCAACCATTCCCCAGCTCTATGTGAAGGGTGAATTTGTCGGCGGCTCAGACATCATCCGGGAAATGTTCCAGGCTGGTGAACTCAAGGCATTGTTGGCGCAGCAGGGTCTTGTGTCGCATTGAATTCTAAAACGTGATCAGGGTTAGGGTTTTATTTACTATTTTAAAGTTCAAAACTTAAATTAAACTTGAAATTTGTGTTTTTTGGCGTTAGTGTTTTCTCGAGTCGGTATGGTCCTCGAATAGGGGGAGCACTCATGGTGGATAGGGTTATGTCCATTTTGGAGCTTTCGCCGGCTCGGAATTGGTCTGAAGCCGTTGGGGCAGGCGCGTCAGAGCGTGCCGTGACACAGTTTTCAGGCTCAAGAACCGGGTCGGAGCCAAGGCAGAGCAGTGAACCAACGGCCAGTTCGGCCGGTATGGAACGTGCCTATCTGCGCTTGATGCAGGCCAAGGATAAGCTCGCCTCAGCTCTGAACGTCCCCAGCGATGTTGCCAATGCGCGGATGTTGGCAGGCCAGATTGCGCGCCAGGTTGCCGCTGCCGCTCAGGAATATGTCAGCCTTGGGGGGCGCTCTTCGGCCCTGCTGGAACCGCAGCTTCCCGTCACCAATAGTGGTAAGCCCATCCCGATCGGCGATACCGGCTTTAGGGCCTATGAGGCGGCGACCAGTGCTGTCAAGGCGGCATCAAATGATGCTTCTGCAGAGGCAAAGTCTGTCGAGCCTTCTAGCCCCTCGCCCACGCCCCAGACTCAGGGGGGTGCGCCTGTTGAGGCTGCCAAGTCTAACTCGGCCGCACAATCGGCATCCCTGCCCGAGTTTGCTGGCGGGCTGTCCCTGCAGGTTTAGGTCCGCCGTGCTAAGCGGGCCCTTGGCAGGCTTGAGGCAATAAACGAAAAGGCCCCGGAAATCCGGGGCCTTTTGTTTGTCTGATGGTCCGATAAGGGATCAGGACGAATAGTATTCGATAACCAGGTTCGGTTCCATCTTAACGGGGTAGGGTACTTCGGAAAGCTCTGGCACCCGGATGAACTTGGCCGACAGACCCTTGGCATCGACTTCCACATAGTCGGAGAAATCGCGTTCGCCGGACTGGATGGCTTCGAGGACCAGGGCCATATTGCGCGAGCGCTCACGCACCTCGATCACATCGCCGATCTTGCAGCGATAGGACGCGATATTGACCTTTTGGCCATTGACGGTGACATGGCCGTGATTGACGAACTGACGCGCCGCAAACACGGTCGGCACGAACTTGGCGCGATACACGATCGCATCCAGGCGGCTTTCCAGCAGGCCGATCAGGTTCTCAGCCGTATTGCCCTTGCGGCGATCGGCTTCTTCATAAATGCGCGAAAATTGCTTTTCGGTCAGGTTGCCATAATAGCCCTTAAGCTTTTGCTTGGCGCGCAGCTGTAGGCCGAAATCGGAGACCTTAGACTTGCGGCGTTGACCATGCTGGCCGGGGCCATAGGAGCGGCTATTGACGGGCGATTTGGGGCGACCCCAAATGTTTTCGCCCATACGGCGGTCGAGTTTGTACTTAGCGGAATGACGCTTTGACATAGACTTCTCTTTACTTCGATCCGAGCCGGCTGCCCCGAGACTGGGACGGCGATTGCAACGGCGGCTTTAGATCACCCGTCATAAATCCCAGCGCCGCCAAATCACTCTGGCAGCGGGGAGGGGCGTGTATGCCTTGGTGGGGCCAAGGAGTCAACCGCCTCAAGCTTGTCAGGGCTGGCCGAGGGGCAGTTCGACATAGCTCGGCTGGCTGGCGCTGCGAAACACCTTGATGGTCGCCTTCTTATAATCTGCTGGCTTGGCAAAGAAGATGTTGTCGACAAAAGTTTGGGGGTTGCGGTCATAGAGCGGGAACCAGCTTGACTGGACCTGAACCATGATCCTGTGCCCGGGCAGGAAGACATGATTGGTGGTTGGTAGGGCAAAGCGATAGGTCAGGGGCTTGTCGGGTGTAATGGCCACAGCCTTGTCCAGGCCTTGGCGATAACGGCCACGGAAGATTTCCATGGCCACGGGCATTTGATAACCGCCCATTTGCGGGTCTGATGCCACCTCGTCGGGATAGACATCGATCAGCTTGACGACGAAATCGCCATCGGTACCGGTGGTTGAGGCGACCAGATTGACCATGGGGTCGCCCGATACGGTCACTGGGGCCTTGAGCACATCAGTCTTATAGGCCAGCACATCGGTGCGGGTTGCGGCAAAACGCTGGTCATCGGTCAACCACTGCGCCCAGGTAGAATCGGCCGCATAGGACGGCCGGATGGGCGGCAGGCGATAGGTTACGGGCTTGGCCGGGTCAGACACATAGTCATCCATGGCCCCGTCCTCGCTTGAAGGCGCGGTCAGGCTGGCAGCAAAACCAGACTGCAGATAGAGGCGCTGGGCCGTTTCCGGCTTGGCGACCGGCCATTGATCCAGCTTGCGCCAGCGATTGGTTCCGGTCTCAAATGCGCTGATGGTCGGCAGGGGCAGGGGTGGGGCGGCGTCGCTGAGATAATGCGCCAAGAACGGGGCAAGGATATCGCGGCGAAACTGCTTGGCCGTGTCCTGATCAAATTTAACGGCGCCTAGGCTTGAACCCTCATCCAACTCACCGCCATGGCTCCAGGGGCCCATGACCATATAGACCATGTTTCCGGCCTTATCGTTCGGCTTGATGGCCTTATAGACGGCCGGCGCGCCATAATTGTCTTCCTGATCGAATAGGCTATGCACCAAGAGCACAGGGACCTTGAGCGGTTGGTCCTTCAAGATCGTATCCATGGCCTGTTGTTGCCAAAACGGGTCATAGGCCGGGTGTTCGACCAGCCGTTTCCAAAACCCGAGTTGGTCCAAGCCATAGCGCCGACCAATTTCGCCAGCAGAGCCCGCCTCCATGGCCGCCTGATATTCATCATGATGGCTAAAGGGCCAAAGAATCTCATTCTTGCGGCTGGCCTCCTGCTCATAGACATAGTCCAGCCCATAGGAGCGGAAGGCGCCATTATGGAACCAGTCATCGCGCCAACCATCGACCATGGGATTCATCGGCACGGACACTTTTAGTGCCGGGTGCGGGTTCACCAGGGCCATAAGCGGGGTAAAGCCGTCATAGGAAATACCGATAATGCCAACCTTGCCATTAGATTGGCTGAGGTTTTTCACCAGCCAGTCGATCGTGTCATAAGTGTCTGTGGCGTGGTCGACCTTGGTTGGATTGAGCGGGCCCTGCAGCGGCCGGTTCATCACATAATCGCCTTCAGAGCCGTACTTGCCCCGCACATCCTGCACCACGCGGATATAGCCGCCCTCGACAATCACATCGGCGACATTGTCATAACCCTGAAGCACCGATTCCAGATGCGTGCTTTGATGATTTCGCGTCAGGACATCAGCGCCATAGGGCGTGCGGGTCAGCAGGATGGGCGCGCGCTTGGCCCCCTTGGGGATCAGGATTACGGTATTGAGCCTCACACCGTCGCGCATGGCGATCATAACCGTGCGGCGCTCAAACCCCATCAGGCCCGATGGCTCAATGAATTTGGCCGGAATCTCGCTCAAGGGCGCGGACTTGGGCGCGGCAAACGCCTGAAAGGGCAGGGTCGCGATCAGGCTTAAGGCCGCTAATCGCCAAATCTTGGTTCCATAAGTGCGGATCATGCCTAAGCCCCTAACCTAAAGCCGATAATGAAAACCATTGTTCGGCTAAGCCATCCGCCGGTGTCAAGGCGTTCGGCTTGGGTTAGGATGTCACTCGGCGCTGGCGAGCGCGGTTTGGAACAAGATTGCGCCGTCCGCCGAGCCCAACTCAGCCTCAAACGAGCGGTCTGGATGCGGCATCAGGCCCAGCACATTGCCCTTGGCATTGACGATCCCGGCAATGTCGCGCGCCGAGCCATTGGGATTGTCGCGATAGCGAAACACTACCTGGCCCTCGCCCTCAATCCGGTCCAGCTCAGCCTCGCCGGCAAAGAAATTACCCTCGCCATTGCCCACCGTCATCACCGCTTCGCGGGTTTGGGCATAGCCGGATGAGAACCGGGTCTGGGCATTGACCACATCCAGGGTCACAGCCTTACAGATATATTTCAGCCCCTCATTGCGCAGCAAGGCGCCGGGCAACATGCCCGCCTCGCACAGGACCTGAAAGCCATTACAGATGCCGACCACGGCCACGCCGCGTTCGGCAGCCGCCTTGACCTCGGCCATGACCGGCGACAGGGCGGCCATGGCCCCGCAGCGCAGATAGTCGCCATAGGAAAAGCCGCCGGGTAGGACGATCAGGTCCAGCCCAGACGGCAGGGCCGTGTCCTGATGCCAGACCATATCAACAGAGGATCCGGTCGAGCGTTCGATCGCGACCTTGCAGTCACGATCGCAATTGGAACCTGGGAAGACTATGACAGCAGACTTCATCTCAGACCAATTCCGCCCGATAGCTTTCGATCACCGTATTGGCGAGCAGTCGGTCGCATAGGGCCTTGACCTCGGCTTCAGCCTTGGCACGGTCATCACCGGCAATATCAAATTCGATCATGCGGCCAACGCGCACGCCGCTGACGCCGCCAAAGCCAAGCGCGTGTACCGCACCCTCAATCGCCTTGCCCTGAACATCGAGCACGCCGGGTTTCAAAAAGACGTGGACCTTGGCCTTCATGTGATCTTGCCTCCTTGAATCACGGTAGGCATCTCCTGCATGATACCGAGCCTGCGAGCAACCTCTGTATAGCCTTCAATCACCCCTCCCAAGTCACGGCGGAACCGGTCCTTGTCGAGCTTTTCATTGGTAACCGAGTCCCACAGGCGGCAACTATCGGGGCTGATCTCGTCCGCCAAGATGATGCGCGAAAAATCATTCTCAAAAACCCGGCCATACTCGATCTTGAAATCAACTAGGGTAATGCCAACCGCGCCGAACAGACCGCTGAGGAAGTCATTGACCCGCAAGGTCATGGCCATCATGTCGTCAATCTCTTGGGTCGTGGCCCAGTTGAAGGCGGTAATATGCTCTTCGGTCACGATCGGATCGTTCAACTTGTCGTCTTTATAATAGAATTCAAGGATTGAACGCGGCAGGGCTTGGCCCTCGGGCAGGCCAAACCGGGTCGACAAAGAGCCCGCAGCAATATTGCGGCAGACCACTTCGAGGGGGATGATCTCCACCTCACGGATCAGTTGTTCGCGCAGATTCATGCGCTTGATGAAATGGTTCTGGATACCGACGCTATTGAGCTTGATCATGATATATTCGCTGATGCGATTATTGATCACGCCCTTGCCTTCGAGCACGGCCTTTTTTTCTGAATTAAAGGCTGTGGTGTCGTCTTTAAAATACTGGATCAGGGTGCCCGGTTCAGGCCCCTCATAAAGGATCTTGGCCTTGCCTTCGTAAATCTTCTTGCGGCGAGTCATAATCGGTCGGCTTTCCCGAAGGAGATTGGTGGTTCAGCGGCCCGACCATGGTGTGCGACCGAATGTCTCGCGCACGCCGTCGACTCGGCCCCGAACCTATAAACGGTATAGTTTAGCCTAGCGGATAGTCGCACCCGGCGCAAACCATCCACACCCTGTAAACGTCAAGGGGTGGTTTGATGATTGCAGGTAAGGGTAACACACGATATGGATCGGTCTCGTTTTGCGATTTGAGGTTCCCATGACAACGTTTGATGACCGCGAAAAAGGGTTTGAAAACAAGTTCGCCCACGACAATGATCTTGAGTTCAAGGCAATCGCGCGTCGCAACAAATTGCTGGGTCTTTGGGCCGCTGGCCTGATGGGCCTCGAAAATTCAGACGATTATGCAAAGGTTATTGTTAAGGCCGATTTTGAGCAGCCTGGCGATGATGATGTGCTGCGCAAGGTCCTGACCGACCTTAGTGGCTCGGGCCTGCCGACCACCGAATCTGAAATTCGTCGCAAAATGGAAGAGCTTTTGGCCATTGCCCGCGAACAGATCAATGCGGGCAATTAGCCAAACCTCGGCCCTCGCTTGCGGCCTAGCCTAGGGCCTCGCGCTTTTCTTCCAGCGCCAACCATTCTTCCTCAGACGCGGCCAAGGTCTTGCGTAGGTGCTCAGCATTGGCTGTGATCTTGGCAAAGGCCTTGGGGTCGCGGGTAAACAGCCCCGGGTCTTCGAGCTGCTGCTCAAGGGCGATGATGTCGCCGGGCAGTTTGGCGATGAGGCCTTCAAGCTCTTCTAGCCGACGCTGGTCCTTATAGGTCAGCTTGACCGTTTTTTTCGCGGCAGACGGTGCAACCATCGCGGCCGGGGCGGATTTTACCGGAATTTTGATCTCAGCCTTGTCGAAAAAGCCAGGGTTTTGCGCGAGCAGGTCGGTCCAACCGCCTGGGGTCTCGACAATCTTACCGTGCCCATTGAGGGCAATGGTTGATGTGGCCAAACGGTCGATAAAGTCGCGGTCATGGCTGACCAGGATCAAGGTGCCTTCATAATCGCTGAGCAGGTCTTCGAGCAGGTCCAGCGTATCCATATCCAGATCATTGGTCGGCTCATCCAGCACCATCAGGTTGGCGGCCGAGGCCAGAGCCTTGGCGAGCAGAAGGCGGTTACGCTCTCCGCCCGACAGGCTGGTCACGGGTTGGCGCAATTGGCTGTCGCGGAACAAAAAGTCCTTGGCATAGGCGGCGATGTGGCGCGGATTACCCCGCACCATGATCTGATCACCGCCATCGGGTGCCAGCACGTCCCAAAGTGTGTCGGTGGCCTTTAGGCCTGCGCGGGCCTGATCGACATAGAGGATTTCCAGATTAGAGCCCAGCTTGACCGAGCCTGCATCGCTGGCGATCTGGCCGAGCAAGAGTTTGACCAAGGTGGTCTTGCCCGCACCATTGGGTCCGGCCACCGCAATCCGGTCGCCGCGCAGGATTCGGGTCGAGAAGTCTTCGAAAATCACCCGCTCACCCCAGCGCTTGGTCACGCCCTTGGCCTCGATCACGCGTTGGCCAGATTGGCTTCCGGCATCGACACCCATAATCATCGGACCGCGCTGATCACGCATGTTTTCGCGCCGAAGTTCACGCAGGGCGACCAGCTTGCGGCGACGCCCCTCATTGCGGGCGCGGCGGGCGGTCACGCCGCGCAGCATCCAGTGATTTTCCTTCTGAATCTGCTTGTCCAGCCGCCGGGCCTCGTCGGCCTCCTGTTCGGCAACCTTTTCGCTCCAGTCGTCAAAGGCGGTAAACCCCTTGTCCAGGCGCCGGACCTTGCGGTTTTCCAGCCAAAAACAGCGCTGTGTGACCCGCTCCAAAAACGCGCGATCGTGACTGACAATCAGGGCGGCGCAGCGGCAGGCGGCCAGCTCTGCCTCCAGGGTCTGGATCGCAAAAATGTCGAGGTGGTTGGTGGGCTCGTCCAGCAACAGCACATCGGGCTGCTCGGCAAACGCGCGCGCTAGGGCAACCCGGCGGATCTCGCCACCCGACAGGCCGGTGGTGCCGCGTTCGGGATCGAGACCAAAGGTTTCCAGCGCTGCATCCGCCTCATAATCCATGGCCCCGCCCTGGGTGCAGTAGTCGCGCAGGCTGGCGCCCGTGATCTGCGGCTCTTGCGGTACTATGACCATGCGCGTGGCTGGGGTTACGACGCGGTTGCCGGCATCGGGCAAGATGTCTCCGGCCAGCATTTTCAGCAAGGTGGACTTGCCCGCCCCATTGCGACCGACCAGGCAGGCTCTTACGCGGCTGTCTAGGGCAATATCGACCCCGTCAAACAGCATGACCGATCCATCGGCCAGATTAACGTCTTTTAGGGCAACAATAGGGGCGCGGGCGTTCAGAGCACTATATCCTGGGTTTGAAAGCTTTGAGGGGATCTCAAGGCTTTGCTTGGCGTTTGGGTCGGTTGCGTTTAGGACGCCTTGGTCATGAAGCACAAACCTTTTTGGGAAACAAAATCGCTGCGCCAGATGAATCCCCGCGAATGGGAGAGTCTGTGTGACGGCTGCGGCCTATGTTGCCTGATCCGATTTGAGGACGAAGACACAGGCGATGTCACCCCGACCCGGGTGGCCTGTCAGTTATTCGATGCCAATACCTGCCGCTGCAGTGACTATGCCGACCGGCACAAGACCGTATCCGACTGCGTACGCCTGACGCCCGACAATATACCAGACCTGCCTTGGATGCCCAAAAGTTGTGCCTATAGGCGTTTGGACGAGGGCAGGGGCCTGCCCGACTGGCACCCCTTGATCACAGGCGATCCAGACAGCGTGCATAAGGCTGGGGTCAGTATTCGCGGCCAGACGATTAATGAGAATTGTCTAGCCGAGCCCGAGGATGCCCTTGAGTTCGCCGCCTTTGATCTCTTGGTCGATCGCGGCGATGACGGGTATGAGCCAAGCTAAGGGCCCATACCCGCCAGTTTTTAGACGGCAAGCCTATTTCGCGCCGGGACCTTTTTCGAAATAGCGGAAAAAGGCACTGTCGGGTGACAGGACCATGGTGGTGTCCCCTTGGCCAAGCGCAGTCTCATAGGCCTTCATCGAGCGATAAAAGGCGGCAAAGCTGGGGTCGCGGCCAAAGCTTTTCGCAAAAATGGCGACGCGCTTGCCATCGCCTTCACCGCGGGTGCGTTCGGCCTCTTCTGTGGCGGTGGCGAGCGTAATGGCCACCTCCTTGTCGGCACCCGCAATGATCTCACGCTTGCCTTGCTCGCCGACGGCCCGAATCTGGGCAGCCTCTTGCTGGCGAGAGGTCTGCATCCGGCGGAATACGGCTTCTTGGTTGGCGGTCGGCAGATCGGCGCGCTTAATGCGCAGGTCTATAATCTCAATACCAAGCCGCGAGGCTGTGGCCCGGCGAGAGACATCCACCAAGGTCTTTTGCATCAGGGCTGACCTTTGGCCGGAAATAATGTCGCTGGAGGTTGCCGAGCCTAGGACCTGACGCAGACTGGAATTAACCAGACGCTCAATCCGGTCGGCAGCGGTCCGATCATCACGAAGGGTGCGATAATACTGCAGCGGATTGGTGACGCGGAAGCGGATAAAGGCATCCACCACCAACCGCTCTTGATCCGAGGCGATGATTTCTTCCTGATCGGCTTCTAGGGTCTGGTTGCGCTTATCGATCAGGATCACATTCTCTAGGAAGGGGGCCTTGATCTGCAGACCGGCATTATTTTGGCCGGGGACTGCATTGATCACTCGCACCGGCTCACCAAACCGCACAACAATGGCTTGCTGGCGTTGGTCGACCACGAACAGGGTATTGGTCGCAAGAATGACCGCTAGGAACAAGATCAGGCCATTGGCCATCAGGCGGGACGAGTTCATTGCGATGCTCCTGCAGGGGCGACGGGCAATTGCGGCGCATTGGAGGACTGGGCGGCGGGGGCAATCGGGGCCGCAGTGGCGCGCGGCGCACTGGTTCTGGCCCTAAAAACGTCCGGCGGCAGGATGATTGGAGCACTGGTCGATTTGCCGTCAACCACCACCTTGTTGGAATTGGCCAAAACCCGTTCCATGGTCTCGATATAGAGCCTTTGGCGGGTCACGGCCGGCGCGCGCTTATACTCCGTATAGATCTGGTTGAAGCGCGAGGCCTCACCTTGGGCTTCGCGGACAATCTGTTCGCGATAGCCTTGCGAGGACTGAACAATGCGCGAGGCATCACCCTTGGCTTCATTAATGACGCGGTTGCGATAGGTATTGGCTTCATTCACCAGGGACTGGGCGTCTTGACCGGCTGTGGCCACGGCGCGGAAGGAGTCAATCACGGCCTTGGGCGGATTAGCATTACGGATCTGGACCGCATCGACAAATATGCCCGCGCCATAGCGGTCGAGCATTTTTTGCATCAGTTCGACCGTCTCGATCTGAACCTTGGCGCGGCCATTGGTCAGCACGGCTTGAAGCTTGGTCTTGCCGATCACTTCGCGCATGGCGCTTTCGGCTACGGCCTTGACCGCATCGTCAGGGTCCTTGACGTTGAACAAATAGTCCGAGGCATTGGAAACGCGCCACTGAACGCTGAAGGCCAGATCGACAATGTTTTCATCGCCGGTCAGCATCAGGCTTTCTTGCGGCACCTCGGCGCCGGTGGAGCCGCCAATATCGATGCGGTTCAGGTCTGTGACCTTGACCTTTTCCACCCGCTCAATCGGGGTGGGCAGGTGATAGCGCAGGCCCGGACTATCGGAGCGCGAATAGGCGCCAAAGGTTGTCACGACAGCCTGTTCATTGGGCTGCACGACATAAACGCCGGACAAGGCCCAGGCGGCAAAGGCGACAGCGGCAATGGCGGCGCCCGCCGAGGTATTCATACCCCCACCGCCGAATAACCGGCCAAGGCCTTCAGAGATCTGGCGCGCCAGGCCCTCAAGGTCGCCGCCACCTTGCGGCGGTGGCGAGGGGCGACGCGGGCCGCCGGGACGCCCCTGGGGGCCAGGTCTTGGTCCACCGGATGGCGGCGGAGCGCCCCAGGGTCCGGGGTTTGATCCGTTATTCGAATTATCGTTCCAGGGCATGGAGGCGCAGGGTCTCTCAATAATCCGCAATCAGGCGGTACGGGGCCAAAGAATACGCAGGCCTTGTTTTAGGACGCGTCGTTTGGGATATGAGTGCCCCAACCTCCCAGTGCAAGTCGCAAAACTCATGTCCGATCCTGATCGTGCCAATATTTTGGCAATATTGAACCAATTGATCGATCCAAGGTCAGGTCAGGGGCTGGTCGATGCCGGTCTGGTGCAGGGTCTGGTCGCCAATCGGGGTCGCGCGGGCTTTATGTTAGAGGTCGCGGCTGCCGATGTCGGGCTCTATGGCGCGGTCCGCGACCAGGCAGAAAAGGCCCTAGCCGCCTTGCCCGGTATAGAGCGGGCCCAGGTGGTCCTAACGGCGGCGGCCGAACCGGCCCAGGCCCCAGGCACCATCCGGGTGCGCAAGGGCGCACAATTGTCGCCTGAGGCTGTGGCCGAGGGCGCGCCAAAGCGGCCTGCGGCGGCCCTAAAGCCCGCCCATGTGCGGCACATTCTCGCGGTCGCCAGCGGCAAGGGCGGGGTTGGCAAGTCGACTGTGGCGGTAAATCTGGCCTGCGCCCTTGGCCAGTTGGGGCTAAGCGTTGGCTTGCTCGATGCTGATGTCTATGGCCCCTCCATCCCGCGTATGCTGGGCCTGACCGATGAGCCGGTCTCGGTCGGGGGCAAGTTGGTGCCCTTGCAGGCCTTTGGCATCAAGGCCATGTCGATTGGCCTTCTGGTCGATGAGGCGGCCCCCATGATCTGGCGCGGGCCAATGGCGTCTTCGGCCCTGAACCAGATGTTGAATGATGTGAATTGGGGCTCGGTCGAGGCGCCGCTGGACGTGCTGGTGATCGATATGCCGCCGGGCACAGGCGATATTCAGCTAACCCTTGCGCAAAAAGTGGCGGTCAGTGGGGCGGTGGTGGTCTCCACCCCCCAGGCTGTGGCCCTAATTGATGTAAGGCGCGGCATTTCCATGTTTGAAAAAACCCATGTGCCCATCTTTGGTGTGGTGGAGAATATGGCCTATTTCACCGACCCGGCCAGCGGCGCGCCGATCGAAATCTTTGGTCGCGGCGGCGCGCGCCAAACCGCAGAAGCGCTGGGTGTGCCGTTCTTGGGGGAGGTGCCGATCGAGATCGGCCTGCGCCAGGCGTGTGACGACGGCCAGCCCCTGGTCATCAGCCAGCCTGCGAGCCCCGCCGCCAGGGCCTTTATGGAGATTGCGGCCGTCGTGGCTGAGGCGCTGGATCGCGGCGATGGCCAAAAGCCTGCGCCCAGAATTATGGTGGTTGATTAGAGCCAGGCTTGGGCCGCCGCGCCCTATTTGGCGTCGAGCGGCACTGCCATGGGGCCTGGCATGATCAGGTTATATTGTGCTTGCAGGTGCAGGTCGTGGACGACCTTGCGGTGTCCGTCCCAGACCATGTGCAGGGCGACATAGAGGATGATGAATAGGCCAACATAACCAATCCAGCGATGCTTGTGCAAAAGCTTGGCAATCCAGCTGGCGGCAATGCCCATGAGCGCGATGGATAAGATCAGGCCAAACACCAGAACCGCAGGATGCTCGCGCGCGGCGCCGGCCACGGCCAGCACATTGTCCAGAGACATGGACAGGTCAGCGATCAGGATCTGTAAAAAAGCTTGGCCAAAAGTCTTGGTGGGTCGTGAGCTAGCGGCCGCTGTGCCCGGCGCGCCGTCAATATCAACGTCCGTCGCTTGTTCCAGAGCAATGTCGGCGTCGCGGTGGTCAATGGCCGCCTGGGCGCGGATCTCGCTCCACATCTTCCAGCACACCCAAAGCAGCAAGAGCCCGCCGGCAAGGCTAAGGCCGATAATGCCCAAAAGCTGTGTGGTGATCAGGGCAAAGCCGATGCGCATGGCCACGGCAGCGGCAAGCCCGGCCATGATCACCTTGCGCCTTTGCTCGACCGCAAGGCCAGACGCCGCCAGGCCCACGGCCACGGCATTATCCCCAGCCAAGACCAGGTCAATCATCAAGACCTGGCCAAGGGCCATGGCAGTGTCAGCCCAGGGGGCGGCGGCAAGATTGGCGATTAATGTGTCAAACATGGGCGCACCCTCGGTGAGCCTGTGCCCATATGCAAGACTTTAACGCCTCGGACGCGTCACTTCATAAAGGGCAATCGCGGCTGCAGCTGAAACATTGAGGCTTTCAAAGCCGCCCGGCATATTGATCTTGGCCAGACTATCGCAGTGCTCGGCGACCAGACGGCGGATACCGTCGCCTTCGGAGCCCAGAACAATGACGACGGGCCGCGAATCAATCGCCTGATCCAGGGTCTCTTCGGCGCTGCCATCGAGGCCAACCGCGCGCCAACCGAGGTCAGAAAGGCGCTCCAAGGCGCGCGAAAGATTGACCACACGGGCATGTGGAACCTGATCAACGGCCCCTGCCGCCGCTTTTGCAAGCGCGCCGCCAAGGCCGGGAGCATGGCGATCTTGCAAGATAACGCCCCGCGCACCAAAGGCTGCCGCCGAGCGAAACACCGCCCCGACATTTTGCGGATCAGTGACCTGATCGAGCATCAAGATTACGCCATGGGCTGGTTCAGCCAGGTCTTCTAGGCTCATGGACTCCAGCGGTAGGACCTTGAGGGCCACACCCTGATGCACCGCATGTTGCGGTAAATGTTGAGCAATTGTGCTATTTTCAAAAACGCCCAGCGTTTCAATCTTGCCAAAGGCCTCGGTCAATTGCCGCGCGCGCTCTTCGGTTGCCATGACCCGCATGGGCTTTTCGCGCAGAGGATTGGATAGGGCGGCACTGACCGCATGCCAGCCCCAAAGCCACTCAGAACCGTCATCTGGTACCTTTTGGCGGGGGGTAGAGAAGGGTTTGTCACGACGTCCGCTAGCAGGTCTTTCCGACTTGTTGTCAGAAGTCTGTTTGCGGTCGTTGCGTTCGCGAAAAGAGGACACTATAAGACGCGCTCCGATTTGGGGCCCACGGGCTTCCGTCGCTGGGCAGGCCGGTCGTTTA
>CANGCO010000045.1 GCA_947452365.1 Caulobacteraceae bacterium | reverse complement strand
GTTCGATCGCGGAAGGGCCGCGACAGCATCGGTATAGAGCAGCTTGTAAAACGCCGTTGAAGAAGGATTGACCCAGTTCCTTGGCGTGTTTCCGCTCTTGTCAGATAAGAAGCCACTATAAGGCAATGCGCCGTAAAAGTCTGAACCGAGGCTGGTTAGGGGCGTGTTTAATATGGTGTTCAAGACCCAGTCACGGCGGCGATAATCGCGGTTGCGGTGATGGTACTCAGCGCCGAACGCAACCTTGGTCAGGACGCCATCGAAGGCATGACTGCCATCGACCCGGAACATGTCGTCGCTATCGCGGCTGTCCTTCCAAGTATAATCAAAGGCCTGGCCGACGAAATTAGCAGGATTGGTATAATCAACCGTGGTCGTTAGTTGCGGTATAGACTGATAACCGCGCGAAAAATCATAGGTTAGGGGTGCAAAGAAGGCGATTCGGTTACGCGTCGTCGCTCGTCCAGTGGGGTGATAGCTACGGGCGCGCGACATGGCCAGCTCGGCCGTAAAGGTCCACTGTCCTGGGGTCCAGGTCTGCTTTAACCCGCCCGCTGTTAGGTCATGGCGATTGAGGCTAGTTTCGCGCGAGGCCATCCAGCGCACATTATTAATCGTCCCGGCCTGGACCGTATTGCCGACAATCTTCTCGCTACCCTTAACAAAAGCGGGGGTGGCAAAGGTCTTGTCATCGGGATAGATGTCGAGGCCAAACTCATCATAGGCCACATCAAGGCGGGTGGTGAGGATATCGAAATCGGTCTGGAAGTCGCTATTGGGCTGCCACTGGGCCGAGAACGCGCCCGATTTCAGCGTTCTATGCTCGGTCTCGATCGTTGGACGGGTCCGTGAAGGTGTGTAAAAGCCGCTACCCAAGACATCCTTAAATCGATCCAGGTTCCAGCCAACCTGATAGAGCCTGTCCGTACGGCCATGGCTATCATCATAGAGACCAGACGCCATCAGGCCTAAGGTGCCATCGGTACTTTTCCAGCTATAGAGGCCCGACACGGCGGGGTCGGTCTTTTTGCGAACATCATTATAGGTTTGGCGAACCGAGAAAGCCGCGCGTGTGCCAAGCTCCAGCGGTTTAAAAGTCTTGATATTGATATTGCCGCCAAGCGCCCCGTCATCCATTTCGGCGGACGGCGTCTTGACCACTTCAATCTGGGAAATCAGTTCAGACGGGAGAACCTCAAATCGAAACTGCCGACCCCTTGCGCCGCCATTCTCGATCAGGTCATTGACGGCGATGGAGCGGCCATTGAGCTGTACATTTTGAAACTGAGGCCCAAGTCCCCGCACACTGACATAAAGGCCAGCGCCGCGTTGCTTTTCGACGGTGACCCCCGTGACCAGTTGCAGGGCGTCCGCGGCATTGCGGGTCGGAAACTTGCCGATATCTTCCGCATTGACCGCGTCGAGGCCATAATTGGCCGCGCGCTTGAGCGTAGCCGCCGCCTGCAGGCTTTTGGCGTAGGAGGCGGTGACGACGATTTCATCAACCGCTGCCGCGCCGCTCTCGGCGGCTTGAGTTTCCATGGCGGTTGCAAGCGCAGCCAAAGAAACAGCGCCCAGACACAGGGCGCGTCGATACATGAAGCTCATATTACCCCCCAAATCCTTCATTTTCGCGAACTAACGAAATGCCGCAAATGAGATGGGAGATTTAACGGTGTTTCATGAAGTAAATGTGGCATGAATGTTTCATAACATTGATAGTTTTATAAAACATAACTTACATTATATGAACTAATTTGGTGTTTTAAAGAGCTATTATTATGATTACCCAATCGTCCTGTTTCGCCGAGACTTATTCACGGCCTCATCCAGGGCCGATAAAAACCTGGATCGATCAGAGGCCTGAAATGGCGGCGGGCCACGGGTGATTTCGCCGGTGGACCGTAGGTGCTCAGCCAGGCCCCTTTGCGCTAAGGCCATACCGATAGTATCGGGAGTAAAAGACCGGCCTGTCGGACCAATCACAAGGGCTGCTTTTTCAAGGCACCGGCCCGCCAGCGGAATATCGGCGGTAATGATAATGTCGCCGTTCTGGCACTGATCGACAATCCAGTCATCGGCAACATCTGGGCCCGCATCGACCACGATCCGCTCAATTCGGTCTTCCTTGGGCACCAATAGAAAACTATTGGCCACCACAAAGACCCGCAGGCCATA
The DNA here is from genome assembly GCA_947452365.1 of Caulobacteraceae bacterium. Taxonomy (GTDB): domain Bacteria; phylum Pseudomonadota; class Alphaproteobacteria; order Caulobacterales; family Caulobacteraceae; genus CAISGS01. The sequence goes on along the minus strand of CANGCO010000045.1, from coordinate 16,953 downwards.
GCGCCGCGCGACCTTATAAACCTCGTTCTTGACCGGACAGGCATCGGCATCAACGAACAGGCGGGGGGCGGACGCGGCGGGGTCAGAAACTGGGCTCATCAACCGCCCTTAAACACCGGCGCCCGCTTTTGCAAAAAGCTTTGAACGCCCTCGCGATGATCCTCTGTGGCAAACAGCCGGTGGATCACCTCTATGGCCCAGGCACCGATCTCATTTGGATCACCCGGCGTGGCGCGGCGAAGGCCCTCCTTCATATAACGAAGGGCTAGGGGCGGATTAGCAGCTATGCTGGCGGCCATGGCCTGGGCGCGCGGCATCAGGTCTTCATGCGCTAGGGTATAGCTAACTAGACCAATCCGGGCTGCTTCGACGGCATCAATCGGCTCGCCAGTAAATAACAACTCAGCCGCCTTGGCCTGACCGACAAGGCTAGGCAGTTTCCAAAACCCGCCAACATCACAGACCAGGCCGCGCTTGATAAACAGCTCGGCAAACACAGCCCGCTCAGACGCCAACCGGATATCGGCATAGAGGGCCAGCTCCATCCCCCAGCCGACCGCCGAACCATTGACCGCCGCAATCACCGGCTTTTCGCAATTAATCACCGCCATGGCCGCAGGCGTTGGCGCAAATCGCACGCTTGCTGCCTTAGGCGGCCCGGACGCGACCTCACCGGTCATCATCTCCTTGACGTCCTCGCCGGCACAAAAGGCCGGATCTGAGCCGGTGACCAGAACACAGCGCACATCGGAATCGCGACTAGCATGAGTAAAGGCCGCCTCGATCTCGTCATAGGCCCGCCGGTTTAAGGCATTTCGCCGCTCGGGACGGTTCAAGACTATGGTCGCCACATGATCGGCCACCGCATAGATCAGGCAATCTAGGTCCTTAATAGCAATCATGGTTTCCCCTTCCCCATCAGAGGCTTTGGGCGGCCGCTAGGGTTTCATACTGGTCAGGATGAGTGACATAATAATCCAGCTGCCCAAGCAGGTCGTGCCAAGCTGCAGCCATGGGCGGGGTCCAGGCCTCGCCTAAAACCGCACAAATACTGTCCGCAACCACAGCAAAAAAGATGCGAAACACATCGGGCGGCACGTCATAGCCCTCATGGGTAATCACCTCGCACTGGATCATGGCGGCAGCATATTTGCGCTCTCCGGCAAAATCCAACAGGGCCTCAAACACCTTGGCCAGCATCTCGCCCTTTACCGAATGATTGGTGTCGCGCCAAAACAGGGCCTGCATGTCCGGATATTGCGCAAACAAGCGATCATAGACGATCGGCGTTAGGTCCTGGTAAAGCTCAGCCGCCAATTCTAAACTGGTCTCGATCATGGACAGGGTCATGGCTTGCACCTTCCCGACGGCCTAGCCGCTCGCTTGACCAAAACGGCGGGCCCCGGCAATAGGTGAAATCCAGCTGACAGCGTGGTCCGTATAGACCTCAATGCCGGGCGCAATGCCGGAAAAATCATCCAGAGTGCCCATCTTGATCATCAGCATACCGGGCATGATGTCGATGGTGGACAAGATGGGCGAGCCGCAATGGCCGCAAAAATGACGATGGACGCCCTGGCCGCTATCGCCCCTATCCTCAAACACCTTGGTCTGGCCATGTTGGACATAATCTTGGGCCATTACTACCACATTGGTTGAAAACACGCTGCCGCTTTGACGCTGGCAATGGGTACAGTGGCAAACCGCTGTCACGGCCGGTTCGGCCTTCAATTCGTATCGCACAGCCCCACACAGACAGCCGCCCTTGCGCTCACTCATCCTAGCCCCCCTTAAATTTCCTTGACGGTCGCCTTGCCGCCTTTGACAAGTTAGATAACAAAATAAAGGGAAACACCATGAAGCTTTACGATTCCATCGGCCCCAACCCACATGTGGTGCGGATGTTCATTGCCGAAAAAGGCCTAAGCATACCGACCATCACAATCGACCTGTTGGCGGGCGATAATCGTAAGGCGCCCTATAGCGCAGACATTAATGTCGCCGGCCAAATGCCCGCACTTGTGGCCGATGACGGCAGCGTAATCTGCGAAATCAGCACCATTTGCGACTATCTAGAAGACATACACCCAAGCCCCGCCCTGATCGGTACCACGCCGGAACAAAAGGCCGAGACCCGGATGTGGGTAAGACGCATGGATCTGAATATCTGCGAGCCCATGATCAATGCCTTTCGCGCCGCAGAGGGGCGGGCCCTGTTCGAAAGCCGCATAAAGCTGGTTGGGGCCGAGGGTGCCGCCGACCTAAAAATCATTGCCAAGGATCGCCTACACTGGCTGGCTGCGCAGCTTGACGGCCGCACCTATGTTTGTGGCGACAGGTTAACCCTGGCCGATATCCATCTCTATTGCTTCTTGGCCTTTGGCGCAGAAGCCGGCCAAGACCTGACCCGCGAAACGCCCTGGCTCAAGACCTGGTTTGACCGGATTAAGGCCAGGCCCAGCGCAAGCGCCTAAAGGCCGGTCAGGAGCCGCTCCAGATGGGTCTCGATCAAGGCGTCTCGCTCGGCCCACGGAAAGCGGCCGCGAGCGATCATTAAGGCAACAAGGCCATGTAGGCTGGCCCAAAGGCTTTGGGCCAGCCTGTCAATCTCGTCTGGTGTTCGGCTGGGGCCAAGATGGTCTGCTAGGGCTTGGCGGTGAAGGCCATAGGCCCGAAGGCCCGCTAGGAGCGGCGGCGCGATCTGGTTTATGTCAAGCGGCTCAGCGGTCTCAATCATGAAACCGACCCGATAGGCATCAGGCTGCTCAAACCCAAACATTAGATAGGCGCGACCAAGGCTTTTTAGTCGGTTCAGACCGGTGGAGGTTTGCGCCACCTCGGTCATGACCAGGATCAGGCGCTCAAAGGCCTGCACACATACAGCCTCGATCAAGGCCTGACGGTTGGGGAAATAGGCATACAGGCTAGGCTGGGATATGCCAACGGCATTGGCAATCTGGCGCGTCGACACCATCTGCACGCCGTGCTCACTGATCAGACGCATGGCGTGGTTTAGTATTTCAGCGCGCCGCTCGGGACCGTAACCCTTGGCCTTGCGCCTGCTTGATGCCTTGGTGCTGGTCATGAAATCGCTACTATTAGATGCAGGTCGCTTGACAGGCCCCCGATGAGCTATCACTGATAGGTTACAATTGAAAACCTTATTAAGTGAGGCGATCTTGCCCAAGTCCGGTCATATTATTGCTCTGTCGCTCGCGGCGGTTGGAGTTATCGGCCTTGGCGGCTGCGGCAAGGGTAGGGCCAATGCACCGGTTGCAGCCGCAGCAGTTGAGGTGGTTAACTTGTCCGCGCCAAACTCAGGCGAAACCATTCAGGCCACAGGCGCCCTGCGCCGTCAGCGCGAAATGGTGCTGTCTTTTCGTATTCCGGGCGTGATTACCAGCCTTGGCGTCGATGATGGCGATACAGTACGCGCGGGCCAGATTCTGGCAAGGCTAGACCCTACAGCCGTCGAATCGCGCCTGCGCCAGGCGCGCGCCGATCTCGACAGGGCCCGCCGTGACGAGGCGCGCTATGCCAAGCTTGCAGAAACCGGCTTTGTCAGCCGCCAGCGCATTGAGGCGCAAAGCGCCGCTGCGAGTTCAGCCCAGGCGGCCTATGACTCGGCTGCCTTTGATCGGCGCTGGGCGAGCTTGGTTGCGCCATCCAGCGGCGTAGTCTTGGCTAGGGCCGCCCAGTCGGGCGAGGTGGTGCAGCCTGGGCAGGCCGTACTTAGCCTTGCCGATCAGACCAGCCCCTTGATCTTAAGGGTTCCATTATCGGACCGCGACATTGGCAAGGTCAGGCTGGGAACCGAGGCTCAAATCACCCTAGACGCCCTTCCCGGCCAAGCCCTAACCGGCAAGGTTAGCCGCATTGGCCAGAGGGCCGGGGCACAAAGCGGTGCAATTGAAATTGACATCGCCTTGCCCGCAAAGCCCGGTCTGCGCAGTGGCCTGATTGCAACGGCCAGGATTGCTGCGGCGGGCCCCGCAACCACCCAGGCGGGATTTGCAAGGCTACCCGCCGAGGCCATATTGGAAGCCAATGGCGCGCAAGCCTTTATTATGCAGCTTGATGCCAAGACCCAAACCGCTCGGCGCACCCAGGTGGTTTTTGGCGGCTTTGATGGCGATGATGCCTTGGTAAAGGGTGTCGACAATCAGGCCCGTATCATTACCGCGGGTGCTGGCTTTGTTAATGATGGCCAAAAGGTCCGTGTCGTTGACCCTACAAGCCTGGATGGCGGCCAATGAACTGGAACCCGGCCAATTTCTTCGTCCGGCGCTGGCAGTTTACCCTAGTCGCTTTTGGACTATTGGTGATGTTGGGTCTGAGCGCCCTGACCAGTATTTCCCGCTCTGAAGACCCTCAATTTCCGTTTCCGGTGATCGTGATCAATGCGGTTCTGCCGGGCGCTAGTCCGGCGGAAATTGAGCAACTGGTTGCCAAGCCCATTGAAGATGCGGTCAATGGGCTCGACGACGTCAAGGAAGTGCGTTCGACCAGCCTAGATGGGGTCGGGTCTATCGCCGTAGAATTTAATTGGTCGGTTGATCCTGATCGCAAATATGATGAGGTGGTTCGCGAGGTAAATGCTCTTCGTCCGACCCTGCCCCAAGGCTTGACCAAGCTTGAGGCTCGAAAGATCGGTACCAACCAGGTCTCATTTTTCCAGTTGGCCCTGGTGAGTGATATCCTGCCTATGCGCCGTTTGGAAAAGCTCGCGCATAATCTTCGCGACAAGCTCAATAGCGTGCCCGGCGTCAAACTGGCGCAATACTGGGGCGCGCCAGCCAGTCAGGTTCAGGTCTCGTTAGACCTAGCCAAGCTCGCACAGCTAAAGCTCTCGCCGACGGCCGTCTCTGATGCCCTTCGCAATGCGGGTGCCGAGGCGCCAATCGGGGCCATTCATGCTGCGGACCGGCGGTTTAATGTCAAGTCAGGCGGTGCGTTCAAGACGCTGGACTCCGTTGGCGCCGTTACGGTGGCCAGCCCTAATGCCCAGGTCGTGCGCGTGCGGGATGTGGCAAAAATCGCCTGGGGACAAGAAGAGGCACAGCACCTAACCGGATTCAATGGCCACCGCGCCATGTTCATTACCGCGACCCAAAAGGACGGCACGGACGTAACTCGAATCTCAGCCGGCGTATTGCGGGTTGTGGATGAGTTTAAACAAAGCCTTCCAGCTGGCGTGCGCCTCGAGCCCGCCTTTTTCCAATCCAAGAATGTGACCAATCGGCTGAGCCACCTTTATCGCGACTTTGGCATAGCCCTAGCCCTGGTCATGGTGACCCTCTTGCCGCTTGGCTATCGTGCCGGACTGGTGGTGATGATTTCCATCCCCTTGTCCCTGCTCATGGGGCTGGCGCTTTTGCAGGCCTTTGGCTTCAATCTGAACCAACTCTCGATCGCAGGATTTATTCTGTCACTTGGTCTCTTAGTTGACGATTCTATTGTGGTAACGGAAAATATTGCGCGTCGCCTTCGCGAGGGTGAGGATCGCACATCCGCAGCGATCAATGGGACAGGCCAGATCGCCCTTGCTGTGGTCGGCTGCACAGGCTGTTTGATGCTCGCCTTCTTGCCCCTAATGGCCCTGCCAGAGGGGGCGGGCGCCTATATTCGCTCCTTGCCGGTTACCGTGTTTTGTACCGTGGCAGCCTCCTTTGTTGTGTCCTTGACCATCATCCCTTTCTTGGCCAGCCGGCTTTTGCCGCGCCATGAGGCGGCCGAAGGCAATCGCCTCTTGCAGACGGTCAATCACGGCATCCAGACCTTTTATAAGCCCATCTTGCATGTGGCCTTGGCAAAGCCTTGGCGCGCGCTTGGTCTGATTATGGGTATTTGTCTTCTAAGCTTTCCAATGCTCAAGGCGATTGGCTCCAGCCTGTTTCCCGCCGCTGAAACCCCACAATTTCTGGTCCGGATAGAATTGCCCGATGGCAGCCCTCTAACCCGCACGGCTCAGGCCATGAAATTTGTTGAAGGCCGGCTTGCCAAGACGCCTGATGTCGTTTGGTTCGCGTCAAATCTTGGCCGCGGCAATCCTCAAATCTTCTATAACCAGCCCCAGTATGAAACCAGCCCAGCCCTGGCTGAGATCTTTGTCTCCCTCAAGGACTGGAAGCCCGGCAAGAGTGTAGCCATAGTCGATGATTTGAGACGCCAATTTTCCGCCTATCCAGGCGCGCGCATCAATCTGATGACCTTTGTTAATGGACCGCCGCTTGAGGCCCCGATTGCCGTACGGATCAAGGGCGATGATCTTCATGTTCTAAAGGCGCTCTCCGGCCGGGTTGAGACCGTCCTAAACCAGACCCCGGGTACCCGCGACGTGGTCAACCCACTGCGCGTCGACCGCACCGACCTCAATCTCGGAATCGACGAGGACAAGGCCGCTGCGCTTGGGATTCCAGCCGGTTTGGCCCGGCGCGTCGTGCGCCTAGCTCTCACCGGCGAAGATTCGGCCAGGTTCAGGGATCAAGACGGCGATGATTACTCTGTCAATGTGCGACTGCCGCTGAGCCAGACGGCTAATGGCGGTCGCAGCGACCTGTCGGCGCTCGAACATATCTATATTCCGTCGGCAAGTGGTCAGGCCACACCATTATCGGCTATTGCCAACCCACACCTGCAATCTAGCCCATCGCGGATCGAGCGCTATCAGAGGGAGCGCAAGGTGACCGTAACGGCCTATACCCAGACCGGGCGGGTAACGGCCAAGGTCACTGAGGATGCGCTTTCGCGAATTAAGAGTCAGGTTCTCCTGCCCCCGGGTTATAGCCTGTCACTCGGCGGCGAGGCCCAGGCCCAGTCTGACAGCTTTTCTGGGCTTGGCGCCGCCATCATGGTTGCCATTCTCGGCATACTAGCCGTGCTTGTGCTTGAATTTGGCCGCTTCCGAAGCGCGGTTGTGGTGGCCGGTATCATTCCCTTGGGCCTGTTTGGTGCTGTTGCAGCGCTTTGGGTCACCGGCAATTCCCTGTCCTTCTTTGCGACCATCGGCATTGTCGCCCTGATCGGGATTGAGATCAAAAACTCCATCCTTCTCGTCGATTTCACGGAGCAGCTGCATAAGCAAGGCGTCGGCCTCGCCGAGGCTATTGAAAGGGCTGGTGAGGTGCGGTTTTTACCGGTTCTACTGACCTCGGTCACCGCGATTGGCGGGCTCTTGCCTCTAGCTTTTGAGCGCTCAGGCCTAACCTCGCCCCTAGCCATAGCCATTATCGGCGGACTGATCTCTTCAACCCTGTTATCGCGGATTGCGACCCCGGTCATGTACTGGCTAGTCGCGCGCGGGGATGAACATAAGCCCAAGGCCTAAGGGATCGCTATTGCATTAGTTCTATATTTCCAGCATTATCGAAATATGGACACGGAAGCTGCCTCTGCTCGCCTATCTGCCCTCTCCCATCCGACGCGCTTGGCCATATTTCGCCTGCTCGTCCAGGCCGGGACAGAGGGGCTTGCGGCCGGTAAGATTGCGCGGCGCCTGAGTATTATTCCCAACACACTCTCCGCAGCCCTGACCATATTGAGCCATGCGCGTTTGGTGCAGGCGCAAAGATCGGGCCGTTTTATTGTCTATGCCGCGCATTATCCGGCCATGGTCGAGCTATTGACCTTTTTGGTCTCTGATTGTTGCGCAGGGGCCCTAGACGTCTGTGCGCCGCTTAACGCGGCTCTTGATCCGCTAAGGACCTGCGCCGCCCTGCCCATATTGGAATCTGCATGACCGTTTTTGAACGCTATCTGACGCTTTGGGTTGGCATTTGCATCCTGGTCGGCATCGGTCTTGGCCAGGCATTTCCATCCGCTTTTCAAGCCATTGCCGCACTTGAACTGGCCAAGGTCAATCTGCCCATGGCCGGATTAATCTGGCTGATGATCATTCCCATGCTGGTTAAGGTCGATTTTACGGCCCTTGATCAGGTCCGCAGCCATTGGCGCGGCATTGGCGTGACCTTGTTCATCAATTGGGCGATAAAGCCGTTTGGCATGGCGCTTCTGGCATGGATCTTTATCGCCAACCTGTTTCGCCCGCTTCTGCCGCCCGACCAGATCCAAAGCTATATGGCCGGTCTGATCCTTTTGGCCGCAGCGCCCTGCACCGCCATGGTGTTTGTCTGGAGCAATTTGACCAAGGGCGATGCCAATTTTACGCTTAGCCAGGTGGCCTTGAACGACACCATCATGGTGGTGGCCTTTGCCCCGATTGTCGGCCTACTCCTAGGTCTATCCGCGATCACTGTGCCCTGGACAACCTTGGTGCTCTCCGTCGGTCTCTACATTGTTGTTCCGGTCATAATCGCGCAGGTCTTGCGCAGCCTGGTCCTAACCAAGGGTGGGCAGGGCGCACTCGATCATGTTCTAGCTCGGCTTCAGCCCCTATCGATCTGCGCCCTACTTGCGACCCTAGTTCTATTGTTCGGGTTTCAGGGACAACAGATCTTACGACAACCCTTGATCATAGCCCTCTTGGCCGTGCCCATATTGATTCAAGTGCTGTTCAATGCAGGCCTTGCCTATGGCTTGAACCGGATGGTTGGCGAGACCCATGCGGTGGCTGGGCCCTCAGCCCTGATTGGGGCTAGCAATTTTTTTGAACTGGCGGTTGCGGCTGCCATCAGCCTCTATGGCTTTCAGTCCGGGGCCGCTCTGGCCACCGTGGTCGGGGTCCTCATCGAGGTGCCCGTCATGTTATCTGTCGTCGCCGTCGTCAATGGCAGCAGGGCCTGGTACGAGCGCGGCAAGGCAGTTCAAATCCGCGCGCCCAATCCATTGCCAGATCAAGGATAGGCCCCATGACCCGCAAAGACTTCCCCGTTACCATTTTTCACAATCCCGCCTGCGGCACCTCGCGCAATGTTGTGGCCATGGCGGAGGCTGCAGGCCATACGCCCAATGTGATTGAGTACTTAAAGGCCGGTTGGACGGCCGAGCAATTGCGCGATCTTTCTCATCAGACCGGCCAGAGCTTGCGCCAGCTCATGCGTGAAACTGGTACGCCGGCCGGGGAGCTGGGCCTGCTCGAAGACGGTGTTTCCGAGGACGCTATATTGGCCGCCATGCTAGCATACCCCATCTTGGTCAACCGCCCCATTGTGATTACACCCAAGGGCGCAGCATTATGCAGGCCGTCGGATACGGCCGCCAAACTGCTTTAAACCTCAAACGCGTCCATCAGGTCAGCCACAGAATCGATCACCAGATCCGCGCCTGCGGCCAATAGGCCAGCGCGCGAGGCGGAAATCTTGTCCGACCGCTCAGCCGGATCAAGTGCGTCAAAATCAGGCTTGGATAGACCAACCCCATTGCCGGAAGCGGCCAGACCAATGGTAAAGCACCCAGCATTGCGCCCTTCGGCGACGCCAGCTTCAGCATCATCAACCTTGATCACTCGGCTCAGCGGCCTGACGCCAAGTTCTGTGCAGGCCTTATAGACCATCAAGGGCGAGGGCCGGCCGGCCGAGGTCTCATTGGCACAGACAAGGTGATCAGGTGCATAGCCTTGCGCCGCCGCTGCCGCGAGCACGGGCTGCATCATGTCGCGGGTATAGCCCGTCGAGGAGGCAATTCTGAGGCCAGCGGCCCGAAGCGCCCGATAAGTCTCCAGCGCGCCTGGGATCAAGGTGCTAGCGGCCTGGGCCGCCTGCGTCATCAAGGGACCAAGATCGGCCATCAGGCAGGATACATCGTCTTCGTTAGGCGCATGGCCGACCGCCATGGTCCAACGATCCGCCATTGGCGCGCGGCCAAGAATAGCGCGAACATGGTCGGCCTTAGCCTGACCCATATCGACGCGAGCTTCTGCGTCCGAAATCTCGACCCCGCGCCGCGCAAAGGCGGCAATCAAGGCCTGGACGGGCGCACAACAGCCAAAATCGACCATGGTTCCAGCCCAATCAAAAATGATCAGGTCAAACGCGTTTAGGTTAGGTCTCGTCATGCGACAGCCGCCTTTGCAAACAATTGCTCAATCACTTCTTCACCCAGCGCAAACCCGGTCGAGGCCCCAGCCCCTGTGGTCACCATAACGAGGCGCACGCCCTCAGTCGGGGTATCAATCACCACAGTACGATCGGATGCCGAGGCATAAGTGCCCGTCCATCGCTCTATTACCCGCGGCGGTGCCTGACCAAACACGGCGGCATATTCATCCAAAATCAATTGGTCGACCGCCTGATGCGCGAACGGATCAGGCGTTGGACCATAATGGTGGCTGTCGCCGACCACCAGACTACCGTCCTCGCTCTGGACCACGATCAGGTGAATGCCATTGGCCAAATATTGGGCTTGTTCGGCCTGCAGCCGTGTCAAAAGCGCCTTGGCTTGCGGCAAGGCCGCATAACCGGCATAGCGCACCAGGCCAAGATCAGACATCACCGCTCCAGTCAGCTTAAAGCCCGGATTAGCAAGGCGCAGCATTTGCAGCTTACAACGGGTGACGCCGTATTGGGCTACACGATCGGCAAACAGACTGACCAGATCATCACCCGGACAAACCGCGATCGCGTCTGCCTCAATAATGCCGCCTTGTGTATGGATTTTTGAGGTCTCTACCGCCGTGACCGTTGTCTGGCGCTGAAACACCACCCCATATTGCTCGGCGAGATAGGCCGCCACGCGGGGTATGGCTTGGCGCGATTCCACCCGCAGATCGTGAGGGCTGTAGAGGGCGGCCTTGATCTGGTCGGTGGCCAGATGAGCATGATGCTTGGCCAGCATGGCTGGGCTTAGCAGCGCGCACCCCTCCCCCATTTCGGTTGGCAAAAAGGCTTCTAGCACAGCCACGGCCTCTGGCCTGCGTGCGGTCATGACCAGGCCGCGATGAATGACTGGAATGCCTGCACACGCCGCGACCTCATCCCAGACCTGGGCCGAGCGGCAAGCCCGGTTCCACATGGCGCCGCGTTCCTGGCCCGTCACGGTGACAAAGCCAAAATTTCGCACAGAAGCGCCATTGGCCTGGGCATCGCGATCGATCACGATCACCCGCTTGCCAAGCCTTGCTGCCGCGAGCGCGCAGGCCAAACCAATAATGCCGCTGCCAACTACAGCTAGGTCATAGGAGGGTTTTGGGGTCATGGAATCTCAAGGGCCCAGGGTTGCGATACTAGGCTGCTATCACATCACAGGTGTGTGACAATCTCTTGGGTCTGTGCGCGGTGCAAAAGACTTGTCATAAGTCTGATACACACGCGGCCTAAGGCCCTTGTTTTCGCAATGATTGTATCTGGCCACACGCGGGGGAACACGAAATGAATGACCGGCTAAGCCGCGCCCTGACGCGCGCTAATCCACTTGTCTTTAGTCTTGTGGCCGGGTTGGCGGGATTTTGCGCCTATTTCTCCATGTATGCCTTTCGCAAGCCATTTACAGCGGCAACGTTTGACTCAGTGCCAGGCTGGCACTTCCTGCTTGATTACAAGATCGCCTTGGTCCTAGCCCAGGTCATTGGCTATGCCCTGTCCAAAATGATCGGGGTCAAGGTGATTTCGGAAATGCCCCCGGCGCGGCGCGGCATGGCCATACTGGCCCTGATTGGCGCGGCATGGCTGGCCCTGATCGGGTTTGCCGTGATTCCAGCGCCTTGGAATGTAGCCATGCTGTTTTTGAACGGCCTGCCCTTGGGCATGATCTGGGGTTTGGTGTTTGGCTATATGGAGGGCCGCCGAGTCAGCGAGGTCATTGGTGCGGCCATGTGCGCCAGCTTTATTGTCTCATCGGGCGTGGTCAAGTCGGTAGGGGCCTGGCTGATGAGTGATATCCATATTGACCGGTTCTGGATGCCAGCAACGGCAGGGGCTGTGTTTATCCCGCTTCTGTTCTTATCGGTTTGGGTCCTTGGTCTATTGCCGCCGCCTTCGCAAGAGGACGAGGCCGCCCGCGTCAAGCGCGCGCCCATGACTGGCAAGGACAGGGCCGCGTTTTTTGGCACCTATTGGCCCGGCCTAGTGCTCTTGATCCTGTCATATGTAATGCTGACCGCCTTTCGCGATTTTCGCGACAATTTCGCCGCCGAAATCTGGACTGCGCTAGGCTATGGCAAGGTGGCGGGCATATTTACCGCGAGTGAATTACCCGTAGCGGCGGTCGCCCTAGCGGCCATGGCCGCGATCATTATTGTCCGCGACAATCTCAAGGCCCTGATGGTTATTCATGGCATTGTCATTGCCGGATTTGTCCTGATGGGCGCCTCCACAGCGGCCTATCAGGCGCATTTATTGTCGCCCTTGGCCTGGATGATTGCGGCAGGCGCCGGGCTCTATATGGCCTATACGCCGTTCAATGCCATGCTGTTCGACCGGTTGGTTGCGGCCAGCGGTCAGGTCGCCACAGCAGGTTTCTTGATCTATGTCGCCGATTCCTCGGGCTATCTAGGCAGCGTGGCCTTGGTGCTTTGGCGCAATTTTGGTGGGGTTGACCTCAATTGGCTACAATTCTTTATCCAGGCCGCCTATGTCACCAGCATTGCCGGAACCGTCCTCGTCGTCGGCTCAGCGCTCTATTTTGCCCCGAGTCGAAAGGTGCAAAATCTTGCTTAATCTAATCTTAGAGCCGCAGCGGGCATAAGGGCTTAAGATCAACCGCCTAAAAGCCCGCCGGATCATGTCGTCATCCTTGCTTGAGCTTGCCAAAAGGGCGACGCAAACCTCGCCAAGCTCTGGCGCGGCATGGCGCAATCTGGGCCTGATCCTGCAGCAGGGCGGGGCCTATCTCGATGCTTTTGACGCCTATGGCCGCGCCCTGGGCCTCGATCCAAATGATCACCAGGTCGCGCTAGCCCTCAGCTTTTGCGCAACAAGGCTTGGCATGAAGGATGAGGCCCTTAGTCTGGCCAGCTATTATGTCCAGGCCCGGCCAAACGACCAGGTCGGCCTTGTCAACCTTGCCAATGCGCTGCTAGGCCTAGACCGACTAGCCGAGGCCCACGATCTGGCCATCAGCCTCTTGACCGCCGCCCCACATGATCCATCACTTTGGCACTTGGCCGGTAAGACCGCTCGGGCTTGCGGCGCGTTGGATGAGGCCGCTCAAGCGCTTGATCAGGCTAATTGTCTCGAGCCGAACAATCCCCGCATCCTGTATGATCTCGCCTGGACACTGGCCGATCTTGCCAAGACGGAGCCGGCCCTGGACCGAGTAGAGCAAGCTATCAGCCTTAACCCAGACCCTGATGTCTCAGCGGCACTGACCTTTTTAAAAGCCACACTCCTGCTGGCCAAGGGCGATTTGACCGGCGGCTGGCAGGCTTATCGCGTACGCCATGATCTCGCCCTGGCCAGCGCCGCCATCTATGATTTAGAGCTTGCGCGCTGGGACGGCCAAGCCTCGTTTGAGGGCAAGCATGTCCTCCTCATGGCTGAACAGGGCCTGGGCGATGAATTGGCGCATATGGGTCTCATTACCGACCTGTTAGGCCACCTAGGGCCTAAGGGCCGAGTAACGTTTTGCGCCGATAAGCGGCTTAATGGCCTAGTTGAACGCAGTTGGCCCGGCGTTCGCGCCATAGGCCATACGACCCATCAAATCCTTGGGCGCCGTCACCGCACGCCAGACGAGAAGGTCGAAGCCGATGTTTGGTTACCGATTGGCGACCTGCTCGCCAGTCTTCGTCCCAGCCTTGCGCAGTTCGCCCAGCCCGGCGGCTATCTCAAGCCCTGCCCAGGGCGTCTGGCCCATTGGCGCGGCTGGCTTCAGTCCCTGACGGGCCAGGTCAAGATTGGCATGGCCTGGCGCAGTCATAAGATGGACGCTGAGCGTGGTCGCAATTTTGCGCCCCTTAGCGCCTGGGGGCCGATCTTGTCACGGCCCGGCGCCAGTTTTATCAATCTGCAATATGGAGACACAGACGCCGAGCGCGCGGCCCTATTGTCCCATTTTGGCGTCGTGGTGCACCAGCCGCCCGAACTTGACCTTTTTAACGATTTAGAGGGTCTTGCTGCCCTGTCAGCGGCACTTGATCTTGGCATGGGTTGTTCCAATGCCAGCACCAATCTTTTGGGCGCGGTGGGCACGCCACTGCACATAATCGCGCCGCCCGCCTCTTGGCCGGCCTTGGGGCAGAAGGACTATCCTTGGTATCCGGGCGCGCGAATCCATGCCCCGACTGTCTATGGTGACTGGGCGACAGCGGTTAAGGCCGCCGCCCATGCCATTAACCCTTAGGGCTTGGCCGTAATGCGCCAGATGGTATTGCCGACATCATCCGCCACCAGAACGGCACCGGCCTGATCCACAGCCACCCCAACCGGGCGCCCCTGGGCCTGGCCCTTGGCATTCAAGAAGCCGGACAGGACCAATTGCGGTTTGCCCGCAGGCTTGCCATTGGCAAACGGCACAAACAGGACCTGATATCCATTAACCGGATTGCGGTTCCAAGAGCCATGCTGGCCGATAAAGGCCCCGCCATGATAGGCCGCTGGCAAGGCCTTGCCGGTATAGAAGGCTAGGCCCAAGGAGGCGGTATGCGCACCCAGAGCATAGTCTGGCTTGATCGCCTTGGCCACCAGATCGGGCCGCTGCGGACTGACCCGGCTGTCGACAGTCTGACCATAATAGCTATAGGGCCAGCCATAAAAGCCGCCATCCTGAACGGACGTCATATAGTCTGGAACCAGATCATTGCCGATTTCGTCGCGCTCATTGGCCGCCGTCCACAAGGCCCCAGACACGGGCTGCCAAGCAAGGCCATTGGGATTACGGATGCCTGACGCAAAGATGCGATGCGCGCCGGTTGCCGGATCAATCTGCCAGATTGCCGCTCGGCCGTCTTCGGCCGCCATGCCATTTTCGCCAACATTGCTGTTAGAGCCAACCGTAGCATAGAGCTTGCTGCCGTCAGGGCTGGCAATAATGTTCTTGGTCCAGTGATGATTGAGCGCACCAGCCGGCAGGTCGGTTAGTTTGCGGCCCGCGCCCTTGATCTCGGTTGCGCCCGGCTCGTAATCAAAGGCCATGACCGCATCCGTATTGGCGACATAAAAGGTCTTGCCGATCAGGGCCATACCCATCGGCGAGTTTAAGCCGCTCAAAAACACCTTGCGCAGTTCGGGCACCCCGTCGCCATTGGCATCGCGCAGCAGGGTAATGCGGTTGGCGCTTTTGACCACGGCACCGGCCTGGGTCATGAGCAGATTGCCCAGCCAGCCCTTAAAGCCCTTAACATCGTCTGGCTTGGCTGGCTGGCTAGTTTCAGCAACCAAAATATCGCCATTGGGTAGGACATAGATCCAGCGCGGATGCTCAAGGCCCTGGGCTAGGGCCGCGACCTTCAAGCCCTCTGCCGCCACAGGTGTTTGACCATTTGTCCAGCCCACAGCCTTGGCGATCTTGATCACGGTCGAGGGTTTGGCCGTCGGAAGGACCGGGCTTTCGCCAAACCCTTTATCAGGCGACATAGCCGGCGGCGGCGCACCGCAAGCGGCCAAGACCAGAAGGGCGGGCGCTGCAATCGCAGCGACAAACGCGGTGTGTTTCATATTGTCAGGCTCCAGATTTTCACGGCAAACTAAGGACCGGCCCCGGTTTTGTCGCGGCAAAAATAAGCCCCCCCTAGCTGATGATGAAATCAGCCGGATTGGGCTTCTTGGTTGCAGACCAGTAATCAATCAGACGGAAGGGCCAGTTCTGGCTCACCCGCCCGGTCGCATTCTTGTACCAGCTCTGGACCTGAGGCACGCCCCAAGCCATGCCGGCATTGGCCGCATCGACTCGATTATTGAAATCATCATGCACGGCCTTTTTCGGCTCCATGGCCGATTGTCCGGTCTGGGCCAAGAGCTTGAGCGCCTCGACAATATAGCGCACGCTGCATTCACTGAAAAAGATGATGCTGCCATTGACGACAATATTGGTGTTGGGGCCGTAGACAATGAACAGGTTGGGGAAGTTGGGCACAGTCATGCCCAGATAGGCCCTCGCATCGCCCGCCCACTGATCATGCAACTCAATACCGCCGCGGCCCTTGACCTTAAAGGTGCGCAAAAAGTCACTGGCGGTAAAGCCGGTGCCATAAATGATCACATCGGCCTCATGCAGAGCGCCATCCGCAGTCAGGACTCCCTTTGGGGTGATTTCGACAATCGCGTCTGTGACCAGATGGACATTGGGCCTGCGCAAGGCTGCGATCCAGACCCCATTATCCCGCACCGAGCGCTTGCCGCCCAAGGGATAATGCGGTGTGATTTTTTCGAGCAAGGCCTCGTCGCCCTCGGTCTGGACGCGCATGGCTTCAATCATCATGGACTGGGTATCGGCATTGATCTGGCTAACGGCGCTCTTTGAACCGGTCCAGTCGGGGTCGACCGTGATCGCATCCAAAATGCCGTCCGTCCCCAGCCAGAACAGCCAGAACCGGTACCATTTTTCATAATAGGGCACGGTCTTGAGCAGCCATTCCTCGGCCGGCGTGACCTTGTCGTGATAATTGGGCGTCGGGCCAAGCCAAGGCGGGGTGCGCTGAAACACGGTCAGGTCGCCGACCTTGGGCGCGATTTCTGGCACAAATTGAAAGGCGCTCGCGCCAGTGCCGATGACAATCACCCGCTTGCCGGTCAGATCGACATCATGACGCCAGCGCGCCGAGTGAAAGCTTGGTCCTGCAAAACTGTCGCGGCCCTTAATGTCGGGCAGGCTGGGCTGGTTCAACTGGCCAACCGCACTGATCATGGCGGTGCCGATAAGGGTCTCGATCGCCCCATCGGCGCGGGTGACCTTTAGGCGCCAGACCTTGGCTGCCTCGTCCCAGTCCGCCTCATTGACCGTGGTGCCAAACCGGACATGCTGGCGCAGTTTATGCTTCTCGGCGCAGCGCTTGAAATAATCAAACAAGACGTCCTGGGTCGAAAAATGCATCGGCCAGTCGTGATTGGGCTCAAACGAGAAGGAATACATATGGCTGGGATTATCCACCCGGCAGCCCGGATAGGTGTTTTCCAGCCAGGT
>CANGCO010000044.1 GCA_947452365.1 Caulobacteraceae bacterium | reverse complement strand
TCGGGGGGCACAGAAGCGGACATGGACGCAAAACCTTGAATGACTGTTCAATCCAAGATTAGCGCCTGACCCGGCCCATCGGTCAAGACCAGCCCACGCCGATCGCTGATCACAGGTTTTGGCTGTGACCTTTAGGCCTCAGTCAGATAGCGCGGATCATGCGGTGTACGGCTGAATATTTTTTCGACCAGGGGCGCAAAGGCTTCGAGCGGCAGGGTGTCATAATCGGGATCAAATGAGGCCTGATCATAGCGCTCGCAGAAATTAGCACAGGATTCAAACCATTTATGGTCCTTGAACTTGTCGCGCATATGCCGGTCGCCGCCCATGTGATGGACATAATAATAGGTCTGGAACAGGCCGTGCTGTTCAACAATCCAAGTCACTTCCTCACGCACATAGGGCCGGATAATGCCGGCTGCGATCTCGGCATGGTTATAGGGCGATAACTCGTCGCCCAGATCATGGATCAGGGCCGCGACCACCAGCTCGTCATCGGCGCCATCGCGCAGGGCCCGGGTCGCGGTCTGAAGCGAGTGGCCAAGCCGGGTCAGGGGATAACCCTCCAGCGAATGGTCTAGCCGCTTTAAGGCGGTCATGATCTGGTTCGGTAGACCCTTAGCAAAATCGCGCTCGGACTCGTCGAGCAGCAGGTAATCCTCGCGGGTGCCGTCCTTCATCTGCCGAAAGCTAACAATCTTACCCATGGTCTGTCCCTTCATGATCTAAGCTCCCTACCCCGACTTCGCCGGTACTTCCCCCAGAGGGGGAAGAATTATCACCGACTAAACCCTCCCCCTCTGGGGGAGTGGGACCACGAAGCGGTGGAGGGGGCTAACCCGCCAAACGCGACCGCAACACCCGATAGATGCTGCGTGGCCCGTCAATATCGATATAGCAGCCCTGAAGATGGCGAAGGCCCTCATCGGGGTTAAAGCTGGTGCGGCCATGCAAGAGGCGAACATTGTCAAACATGACCAGATCGCCGGCATTAAGCAGGAAGCGGATCTCAAATTCGCGGTCGCGCATCATCAGGTCAAACACCCGGCGCGCACGATAATATTCGGCCAGGGCCTCTCGGGGCATCAGCGGCACAAAGTCCAGACGCGGGCTCAAATGAATGCCGCGCACGGCGCCGGTGACATCCAGCTCGATCGGCGGGGCGCTGGCCACTAGTTCTGTGTCCTTGTCGCGGAAGCGGAACCGCACAGGCGTTGTGGTCAGGACCTCAAAGGCGGCGGGATCGCGCAGCTTCAAGGCCTCGGCCACGGCCAGACCGTCCACCAAGGTCGACAGGCCGCCCGTGGTCTCATTAATCAGGCAGTGCAGGAGCTGGATGGTTGGCACGGGCGAGCGGTAGGGGTTGTCGGTATGGGCGCCCAACTCAACCGCCGTATAGGCCAGGTCATTGGCATTGGGCACAGAGCGCACATCAAACAGATTGCCAAAATTGGTGTCGCGCACATAGCCAAAGGCTGAACCGATCTTGAGCACAGACTCCGGCTCAGTCGGCACGCCGCTGATTATGATAAAGCCATAGGTCAAGAACTGGCGGGTCCAGTCGAACATCTCGGCTTCAGTCGGGTTTTCGTGCCACTGGGCACGCGGAAACTCAGTCAAGGTGCCGTCCCAATGCTGCACGGGTGGGCAGTCATGATCACCGGGTGGCAGGGCAATCTCAGCGGCCAAGGTCGCCGTGTCATAAATGGAGGACTGGTTATCGCTGAAGCGAATATGCAAACGCCCAGCCCCTAGGTCTTCAAGGCCGGTAATCGCTAGGTCTAGCGGCAGGTCGGCCGGGTCATGCAGCCTTTGGCCGGTGTGCAGATCCAGCGCACTGGGGTCCTGACTGCGTTCACGCAGCCAGATGGGATGAATATCCAGCACAGTACCATCGGCCAGCTCGGCTACCAGCTCTGTTGCGGTCTGAATTTTCAACCGGGGCATGACTTGGTTCATCGGTTTCTCCCAAAGGCCGCCAAGGCCTTGAACTTCTTGTTTTGCTTAGTGTTCTTATTGACAGAAGGGATCATGGCCTAACCAAACACCCGCAAGGAGGCGAGGTCAGACTTTTCGTCGGCCACTATCGTTTGCCGTCTTTGATCCGACGGCGACGATCCATAGTTTTCTTTAAACTGGCGTGAAAAATGCGCACAATCGGCAAAGCCCGCAGCATGCGCGATTTCGGTCACTGAGCGGTTGGTATGGCCAATGAGCCAGTGCGCATAGCGAAGCCGCAAGCGCCGATAGGCCGAGGCCGGGCTCATGCCCAAGGTCGTATGGCACAGGCGCTCAAATTGGCGAGTGGACAGGCCAAGCTGACCCGCCACCTGGGCAATCGGCAAGGGCCCCGCTAGGTTCTGCTCCATCAAGAGCAGGGCCCGCTGGACGCGCGGATCAGATACCCGCTCGGACATGGGCGGATGCGGCTGGGCATCGGCCCCAGCGCGCGGGCGGTCAAACAAGAGGACCTGGCTGGCTTTTTGCGCGACCGACCAGCCAATATGCCGCTCGATCAAATAATTGGCGAGATCCGCCGTCCCTGCCCCGCCCGCGCAGGTGATCCGGTCACCATCAGCAACAAAGAGGCGGTCCGCGACCACGGCCTGGTCTGGAAACTCGTCACGGAAATCTTGATAATGATACCAGCTCACACAGGCCGTGCGACCCTTCATCAGCCCTGCCCGGCACAGGATAAAACTGCCCGTGCACATGCCAATCAGCTTGACGCCCGCCGCTGCAACCTTTTGCAAATAGCGCTCAGTGGCCTCATTGATCTGGTTGCCGCCATGCAACACGCCGCCCACGACAACGACATAGTCCAATTCATGTGGGTCGAGAAAGCTGCTGGTTGGGCTGGTCATGACGCCGCAACTGGCCCGCATGGGATCAGGCCGGCTCGACATGATCGACCATTGCGCCCGCATCGGGCGGCTACGGTCGCCATCATCGGCGGCGAGGCGCAGATGATCAATAAACAGGGCAAAGGCGGACAGGGTAAAGTTATTGGCCAAGATAATACCGACCCGCAGCGGCGCGCGCTGCGAAGGCTTGGGTTCCGACATCTTGTTCAGGTCTTGCGCCATATGCTTAAATTGACCGTCGAGTCCGAGCCTTGGCAAATGCTTAATATAGATGCCTAGGCTAGGAATTCGAACACGACCCCACCTTTCGCCTCAAACAGGAACAACCGCGGCTGCCGCTAGGAATTGGCGGACATAGGCCGCAAACGAACGCCAGACCTCCAGATGAAACGTGTTTGGACCGGTGCGCCAAAGACCAATCTCGGCCTTGGCCAGAACCGTGCGGGTGCACATGCCTATCGGAAAAGCGTCCAAACCCAGATCCAAGGGACAACCCACGGACAGGACGGCCTCAGCCTCAGCGCCGCTGATGATCAGTCCGATCTGACGATCTGAAACCTCAACCAAGGCATGGGGATGGGCTGCCATGGCGCCCTCGAGCCGCTCGCCCAGACCATCACTGATGCCGGACAAGATCAACCACTCATCCGGGCCAAGCCAAAGCGCATGAACATCGCCCTTGCTGGCGGCGCGGCAGGCCTGGACTGGCAAGGCAAAACCTAGCGCGCCCTCAGCCGCTTCAAGCGCCGCTGGACGGCCGCGCAGGACATGACGGGCCATGGGCGAGGCGTGTGTGACCAGTTCAACCATTCACGCGCACTCCTTCGGGGTCGTAAAATACGGGTGAGGTGACGTCTACGGCAATATCGCCGCCGGGCATGGGGATATAGATGGTTTCCCCCATCCGCGCTCGGCCACCACTGACCATGGCCAAGGCGATCGAGCGGCCCAGAACCGCACTGTGATAGGATGAGGTCACATGACCAACAAGCGCCATGGGTGCCTTCTGGCCCGGAGTCACCACGACCTGGGCGCCCTCTTCAAGCACAATATGCGGATCCTTGGTCAAGAGACCGACCAGCTGCTTACGGTCAGGCGCTGCCATGGCAGGCCTTGCCAATGAGCGCTTGCCGACATAGTCCGGCTTGGCCTTGCCCACAGCCCAGGTCAATCCGACATCGTCGGGGGTTGCCGTGCCATCGGTCTCTTGCCCGACAATGATAAAGCCTTTTTCGGCGCGCAGGACGTGCATGGTTTCGGTACCATACGGTACCAGCCCATGCGGCTGACCAGCCGCCCAGATGGCTTCCCAGACCTTGCGGCCATGTTGCGATGGCACATTGATTTCAAAGCCGAGCTCGCCGGTAAAGCTGACCCTAAACAGACGCGTCGGCACGCCGCAAATCGTGCCCTCGGCTAGGCTCATATGCGGCAAGGCTTCGGCGGACAGGTCGATCCCTTCAACCAGTCCGGTCAATATGTCCCGCGCCTTGGGGCCTTGCAGGGCAATCACGGCAAATTGCTCGGTGGTCGAGGTTAGCCAGACATCAAGATCGGGCCATTCGGTCTGGAGATAATCCTCCATCATGGCTAGGACCCGAGGCGCGCCGCCCGTGGTCGTGGTGACATGGAACCGGTCTTGGCTCATGCGGCCAACCACGCCGTCATCCGTGACAAACCCGTCTTCGCGGCAGACAATGCCATAACGGCACTTGCCGACGCCGAGCTTGGTCCAGGCATTGATATAGAAGCGGTTCATAAACTCCGCGGCGTCGGGCCCGACCACCTCGATCTTGCCAAGCGTTGAGGCATCGAATATGCCGCAATGGCTGCGCACGGCCAGACATTCGCGCCGAACCGCCGCCTCCATATCCTCGCGCCCTTGCGGGAAGAAACGCGCCCGCTTCCAAAGCGATACGTCTTCGAAAACAGCACCCTTGTCTACCGCCCAGTCATGGATCGGGGTGGTCCGCACCGGGTCAAACAGATTGCCCCTAGCCATCCCCGCCAGAACCCCAAAGGTCACAGGCGTATAGGGCATTCGGAAGGTGGTCAGGCCAATCTGTGGAATGGGCCGATCAAGCGCATCGGATATGACGCCAAGCGCATTCAGGTTCGAGGTCTTGCCCTGATCGGTCGCCATGCCGGTGGTGGTATAGCGCTTAATATGCTCGATCGACTGAAAGCCCTCGCGCACGGCCAGTTTCAGGTCCTTGGTGGTGACGTCATTTTGCCAGTCAATAAAGGCCTTGGCGCCATTGCCGCGATCATGCGGCATGGCCCCGACCACGCCCTTGGGGTCGCCTTCGGTGGCTTGAACGACAAAGTCCCGCTTTACGGTTAGGCGTGCAGCGTCCCGACCGGCAGCAAAACCATCGGCCAAGGCTTTGGCCAGGCCAAATTGACCCCGGCAGGCGCCAGCAGACCGCTCAGCCTCAGCCGACTGACCTGGCAAATAGGTTTCCAGCGTCTCGTCCCAGACCAGCTTGCCGCGCGATTGCGAGAACAGGTGCACGCTTGGCGTAAAGCCGCCGGACATCAGCACGCTGTCGCAAGCCACGATCTCAGGCCGCCCTACCCGGCCTGCGCCCAGTATGGGCGACAGGCGGGCCTCGGTCACACCCAGTGTGCCCTTGGTGCCGGTAATGGCATAGCCAGTCTTGATCGGCAGGCCCGCCGCACGCGCCGCCTCAACCAAGGGCCCCTTTGGATTTGGCCGAGCATCGGCAATAGCCGCAATAGTGACCCCCGCCTTATGCAGGTCCAAGGCCGCGCGATAGGCCTCGTCATGGCCCGTGGCGACAACCACCCGCCTGCCGGGCAGGACGCCATAGCGGTTCAAATAGGTGCGCGCGGAATCGGCCAAGATAATCCCGGGCCGGTCATTGTCTGGGAATACTAGGGGTCGCTCAATCGCGCCTGTGGCCAAAACCACTTCGCGGGCGCGAATCTGCCAGAGCCGTTCGCGCGGCGCGCCCTTGGCGGGGCTGGCCTGATGCTCACTCAAACGCTCGGCCACGCCGATCATATTATGGGCAAAATAGCCAAAGGCATTGGCCCTGGTCATCAAGGTGACCTTGGGATTGGCCGCCAGCTTGGCCACGACGGCGTCACGCCAGGCCCGGCCAGACTGGCCGTCAATCAAGGCGTCGGTTGCCGATAGCAGGGAGCCGCCAAGCTCACATTGTTCATCGACCAATATGACCCGCTCACCGCCCTCAGACGCCGCCAGTGCTGCAGCAAGACCGGCAGGACCGCCGCCGATAACGAGGATTTCGCAATGGGCAAAGCGGTTCAGATAGGTGTCGGGGTCGGCCTCGGTCGGGGCATGGCCAAGACCGGCCGCCGCACGGATATTGGGCTCATACAGCTTATCCCAAGCACTTTTGGGCCACATAAAGGTCTTGTAATAAAAGCCCGCCGGAATGAAGGGCGACAACAGACTTAAAACCGCGCCGACATCGAAATTCAGGCTTGGCCAACGATTTTGACTCTCCGCCACCAGACCGTCATAGAGCTCGACCTGGGTGGCGCGCAGATTTGGCGCGGTGCGGGCCTTGTCGCGGCGCACAGCCACCAGGGCATTGGGCTCTTCGGAGCCAGCGCCCAGCACGCCGCGCGCGCGGTGATATTTGAAGGAGCGGCCCATGACCCGAATGCCATTGGCCAGCAAGGCCGAGGCGAGGGTATCGCCTTCGAGGCCCTGATAGGTCTTGCCATCAAAGCTGAACTTGATCGTCTTGGCGCGATTAACGCTGCCGCCCGCAGGGGTACGCAAAGTCTTGCTCATTGGCCAGCTCCCTTCAGATCAGGACGCGGCTGGCCGGTCGCATAGGTGGCGACAAATTGATCAGTGGTCGTGTCGCGCAGGGCATTAAAAAACCGCGCGCAGCCATGCAGATGGCGCCAACGCTCGGCATGCAGCCCCTTGGGGTTGGCGCGCATATAGAGATATTCGGTCCAGTCCTCGGCATTCATGGCCGCTGGATTTTCAGGACGAGCAATATGGGCCTCACCGCCATGGGTGAATTCCAGTTCCGGCCTTGGGCCGCAATGGGGGCAGGTAATCAGGAGCATATCGGCCTCAGTGGGCTACAGCGGCGGCGGCGGCTTCGTCGATCAGGTGACCGTCTCGGAAGCGTTCGATCGTAAAGGGCGCATTGATCGGATGGGGCTCATCCTTGGCAATGGTCCAGGCCAGGGTGTGGGCAGCGCCAGGCGTTGCCTTAAACCCGCCCGTTCCCCAACCACAATTAACATAAAGGCCAGGCACCGGCGTCTTGGCGACAATCGGCGAGCGGTCGGGCGTGACATCAACAATCCCGCCCCAATTTCGAAGCATGCGCATGCGACGAAAGGCTGGGAACAGCTCGCATATCGCCTCAAGCGTATGCTGGGAAATATGCAGGCCGCCCCTCTGGGTATAGGAGGTATAGATATCCGTCCCTGCCCCAATCACCAGCTCGCCCTTATCGGACTGGCTGATATAGGCATGGATGGTATTGCTCATGACGACGCAGGGAAACACCGGCTTGATCGGCTCCGAGACCAGGGCCTGAAGCGGATAGCTTTCGAGCGGTAAGCGCACCCCCGCCATGCCGAGCACGACACTGGTATGCCCCGCGGCTGAAACTCCGATCTTGGGCGTCTTGATCAGGCCGCGCGTGGTCTGGACCGCCTCAACCGCGCCAGCCGCATTGCGGACAATGCCCGTCACTTCGCAGTTTTCGATAATATCAACGCCCAGATCATCGGCTGCCCGCGCATAGCCCCAGGCCACCGCATCGTGCCGGGCCGTACCGCCGCGCCTTTGCAAGGCAGCCCCCAGTATCGGATAACGCATATTGTCCGAAATGTTCAAAGGCGGACAAAAGGCCTTGGCCTCTTCGGGCGTTAGCCAATCATTATCAACGCCATTGGCGCGGTTGGCATGGACATGACGCTTAAAGACCTGCACATCATGCACCGTATGGGCCAGCATCATGACCCCGCGCTGCGAGAACATGACGTTATAATTCAGTTCCTGCGACAGACCTTCCCACAGCTTGACCGAATGATCATAGAGGCCCGCGCTCTCATTGAATAAATAATTGGAGCGGATAATGGTGGTATTGCGGCCGGTATTGCCTCCGCCTAGCCAACCCTTTTCCAGCACGGCGATATTGCGCATGCCGTGCTGCTTGGCCAGATAATAGGCAGCCCCCAGCCCATGACCGCCGCCGCCAATAATGACCGCGTCATAGGCCGGCTTGGGCTCAGGCGAGCGCCATTGCGGCTTCCATCCGGCCTGGCCATTTAGGCCCTGCTTGAAGAGTTCGAAGGCTGAAAACTTCTGCATGGACTCCGCCCAATAAGTTAAGAAAACAACCATGAGCCCGGCCATGATTCCAGACCATCATGCAGGCGGCGCAAACCTTGAACACAAACGACATAAACGTCGCTTCTGATCAATTCCATCTAGGCGCTCGCCGACTGCGCTGCAATGTCGTCTTTCTTATTTCTGCGCGTCGCTTATAGGAAAGTGATCCCGGCGGGCAGCGGTCTAAACTGCGCGCCTCAATTTTTTGCAGCCAAAGGCGCGAAACCATGTCCGCGGCGACCCCACCAGCCAGCCTTGCCCAACTGATTGCCCGCCGCCCGGCCGGTCACAGCCTTGAGAACGACTTTTATACCCGGCCCGACATTTTTGAAACCGACATGGCCCTAATCTTTGGCCAGCACTGGATCTATGTCGGGGTCGAGCCGGATGTCGCAGAACCGGGCGATGTGTTTGTCGTCGATATTGGCCAGACCTCTGTCCTGATCGTGCGCGATGATGACGAGCAGATCCGGGCCTATCACAATGTCTGTCGCCACCGCGGCGCGCGCCTGGTCGATGGGCCGCATGCCTCGGTCGGTAATCTGGTCTGCCGCTATCATGCCTGGACCTATAATCTCGAAGGCGATCTGATCTTTGCCGACCATATGGGCGAGGATTTCGACAAGTCCTGCCGCGGCCTCAAACCCGTGCACCTGCGCTCGGTCGCTGGGCTGTTGTTCATATGCCTAAGCGATAATCCGCCCGAAGATATTGAGGCCATGGCCGCCGCCATGACGCCCTATCTGGAACAACACGATATTCCCAACACCAAGATTGCCCATTCGGTCGACTTGATCGAGCACGGCAATTGGAAGGTGACGATGGAGAACAACCGCGAGTGCTATCACTGCGGTGCCAACCACCCCGAACTGACCATTCCGCTGTTTGCCTATGGCTTTGGCTTTTCGCCCAAGACCCTGGACGAAGACGAGCTGGAACAGGCCAAGCGCTATGAGGCCCTGGTTACCGAGGCGCATAATCGCTGGGAGGCCTCGGGCCTGCCTTCGCGCGAGCTTGAACACCTTGCCGACCGCGTAACGGGCTTTCGCACCGAGCGCCTGCCGATTGACCAGTCGGGCCAGAGCCAGACCATGGACACCAAGGTGGCCTGCAAAAAGCTCTTGGGCAAGATTACCGATCCGGCTCTTGGCGGCCTGTCCTTCTGGACCCAGCCCAATAGCTGGCATCATTTTATGAGCGACCATATTGTCACCTTTTCGGTGATCCCGGTCAGCCCGACCGAGACCCTGCTGCGCACGCGCTGGCTGGTGCACAAGGATGCGGTTGAGGGCGTGGATTATGACAAGACTACTCTGACCGAGGTCTGGGTCGCCACCAATAAGCAAGACGCGCATCTGGTTGAGGTTACACAGTCTGGCCTGATCAGCCCAGCCTATGAGCCCGGCCCCTATTCACCCTATACTGAAGGCTTGGTTGAGAAGTTTTGCCAATGGTATATTGGCCGCCTGACCGCCCATCTTGAGACTGTGGCATGAGCATGAGCCAGGGCACGCCTGCGCCGCAATGGAATCCTGACCAGGACGAGACCCTGGTCTGCTGCGCGATTCGGCAAGAGACCCACGACGTCAAGACCTTCATTTTTCAGGCAGAGCAGCCGCGCCGATTCCATTATCAGCCCGGCCAGTTCATGACCTTTTCGTTGACCATTGGCGGCGAAGAAATCCACCGCTGTTATACCCTGTCCTCGACCCCAACCCGGCCTGATCGGGTATCGATCACGGTCAAGCGCATTGGTGATGGGCCAGTCTCATCCTGGCTGCACGAAAACCTACGCCCGGGGGCCAGCCTCAAGGCGCTTGGGCCGATGGGCGATTTTTTCTGTGAGGCCAGGGCCGGTGGCAAATATCTTTATCTGTCGGCTGGCAGCGGCATAACCCCGCTCATGTCCATGACCCGCAGCCATCATGATCTGGCTAGCGGCGCCGATATTGCCTTTGTTCATAGCGCCCGCTCGCCCGCCGACCTGATCTTTCGCGATGAGCTGGACCTCATGGCCAAGTCGGCGCCGGGCCTTAAGGTCACAGCCATTTGCGAAACCGATAGTGAGGCTGAGGTCTGGGCCGGGCATAAGGGCCGGATTGATCTGGCCCTGCTCGAAGCCATAGCCCCCGATTTTCGTGAGCGCGAGGTCTATATTTGTGGCCCAGCGCCTTATATGGCCGCCGTCAAGACCATGCTCGAAAACGCTGGCTATGACATGGCCCGCTATCATTCCGAAAGCTTTGATTTTGGCGAGCTGAGTGCGGCGTCTGAACCAGAAGCCTCGACGTCTACCGAAGGCTTTAGCGTCGAATTCAAACTGACCCGCCGCACGATCACGATTGCACCGGACAAGTTCATCCTCGCCGCCGCCAAGGCCGAAGGCATGCGCCTGCCCTCTTCCTGTACCAAGGGCATGTGCGGCACCTGCAAGTGCAGGCTGGTGTCTGGCACCGTCGATATGACCCCCGCTGGCGGTATTCGCCAGCGCGAGATTGATCAAGGCATGATCCTGATCTGCTGCGCCAAGCCGACCAGCGATCTGGTAATCGAGCGCTAGAACCCCCTTCCCCGGCTTTGCCGGTACTTCCCCCAAAGGGGGAAGACTATCTGTTCTTAAATCCTCCCCCCTAGGGGGAGGGGGACCGCGAAGCGGTGAAGGGGGTTAGCGCTAGCCTTGGCCCCCTTCCCTTAGCTATCGCCGGGACTTCCCCCAAAGGGGGAAGATTACCAGTGGTTACACGCCCCGCAGAGCATTGTTTTCTGGATCGAACGGCGAGTCGGCGATGACCGTGACCTTGCGGCGTTCGCCCAGGATCACGATCTCGAACTCGGTGCCGATGGCGGCGAGGTCGGGACGCACCATGGCCAGCGCCAAGGACTTATTGACCCGCCAGCCATAGCCGCCGGACGTCGCCCGTCCGACCAACTCATCGCCCAAATAGAGGGGCTCGGAGCCACGCCCATCGGCATCGGTGACGCCATGCACTTCAAGGGTCACAGCCGTATTGGCGAGGCCGCGTTCCTTCCAGGCCAGCAAGGCTTCCTTACCGAAGAAACCGGGCTTTTTCAGCGAGATAAAGCGGCTAAGGCCCGATTCATGCGCCGAATACTCAATCGATAGCTCGCGCGGGATCAGCTTATAGGACTTTTCAAGGCGCATGGAATCCATGGTCCGGATACCGAACGGCTTGATGTCGAATTCCGCGCCCGCCTCCATCAACTTATCGAAGATATAGTTTTGCATCTCGATCGGGTGATGGATTTCCCAGCCCAGCTCGCCGACGAAATTAACGCGCAAGGCCTTCACCGTCGCTGCGCCAATATCAATCGTCTTGCCGGTCAGCCAGGGGAAGGCCTCATTGGACAGGTCCGTCTTGGTCACCTTGCTCAAGACCGCGCGGGACAGGGGCCCGGCCAAGACCAGCACGCCATGCGCCGTCGTGACCTTTTCTAGGCGCACAGTGCCGTCCGTAGGCATGGCCTTGATCAAATAGTCATGATCGTGCCGCTCCAGCGCGCCCGCCGAGACCAGATAAAAGCGCTGCGGGGCTTCCTTAAACACAGTAAACTCGGCCCGCACACCGCCCTTGGCGGTGAGCAAATAGGTCAGGCTGACCTTACCGACCATGGACGGGACCTTATTAGTGAACAGCCCGTCCAACCAGGCCTCAGCGCCGGGACCCGAGACCTCAAACTTGGCAAAGGCGCTCATATCCTGAAGCCCGACCTTGGAGGTCACATGGCGACATTCGGCCCCGACATGCTCGAAATAGTTCGAGCGGCGGAAGCTCCATTTCTCGCGGATCGCCTCGCCGTCTTCCTGTTCGGGGTGGTTTTCGTTCAAGATCACATCGGGCTTGTCGAGGTCCGCCTCGGTCAGGGCATAGCCTGCTGGCGCAAACCAGTTGGGCCGCTCCCAGCCATAGACAGAGCCAAACACGGCCCCAAGCGCCTTCATCCGGTCATAGCAGGGCGTGCGACGCAGACCGCGCGCGGCGGTGCGTTCTTCGTCCGGATAGTGGGGCGTAAAGACCTTGGCATAGGCCTCTTCATTCTTTTGCGTCAGATAGCCCTGGCCGGCATAGGGGCCAAAGCGGCGCGGGTCGACGCCCATCATGTCAATGGTTGGCTCGCCATCGACGATCCAGTGCGCCAATTGCCAGCCTGCACCGCCCGCGGCGGTGACGCCAAAGCTGTGGCCTTCATTGAGCCAGAAATTCTTCAAACCCCAGGCCGGGCCAACGATTGGGCTGCCATCGGGCGTATAGGCAATCGCGCCATTATAAACCCGCTTTACGCCCACCTCGCCAAAGGCCGGAACCCGGCTAATGGCGGTTTCGATATGCGGGGCCAGACGATCAAGGTCTTCCTGGAACAGCTCATATTCCGACTGAGGGTCTGGACCATCGACATAACACACAGGCGCGCCGACCTCATAAGGGCCAAGCAGAAGGCCGCCGGCCTCTTCGCGCATATACCAAGAGCTGTCGCTTTCGCGCAGAACGCCCATTTCCGGCAGGCCAGCGGCCTTGCGCGCCTGGATGGCGGGATGGGCCTCGGTGACGATATATTGGTGCTCAACCGGAATGACCGGCACATCCAGTCCAACCATGGCCCCGGTGCGGCGGGCAAAATTGCCGGTCGCGGAGATAACGTGCTCGCAGGTGATATCGCCCTGATCGGTCTTAATCAGCCACTGACCATCCAGCTGTTGCTCGATCGACTCCACCGTCGTCTGACGATAAATCGTCGCGCCGCGATCGCGCGCGCCGCGGGCAAGCGCCTGGGTTAGGTCGGCTGGCTGGATATAACCATCGGCCGGATGCTGGATCGCACCCAAAAGGCCATCGGTCTCGCACAGAGGCCAGATTTCCTTAACCTGTTCAGGCGTGAGGAAATTGACCTCAACGCCAATCGTCTTGGCCACACCGGCATAGTATTTATATTCGTCCATCCGGTCCTTGGTCCGGGCCAGACGGATATTGCTGACCTGGCTAAACCCAACCTTCAGCTCGGTTTCTTCCTCAAGCGTCGGATAAAATCCGACCGAATATTTGTGCATCTGGCCGACCGAATAGCTCAGATTGAACAGCGGCAAGAGGCCCGCCGCATGCCAGGTCGAGCCCGAGGTCAGTTCCTTGCGTTCGATCAGGACCACATCGCTCCAGCCCAACTTGGCCAAATGATAAAGGGTGCTGACGCCAACGACCCCGCCGCCAATGACGACTGCACGCGCGTGAGATTTCATGAAAAGATCCTGCCGGAAAAAGAACGCCATACCATAGGCGCAGAATGGAACCATAGGGCGGCGGGGGCAAGGGCCAAGAGAATAGACGCGCCGCCTAACTGGAAGGATTACGACGGAGGGCGCTGAGCCTAAAGGCTTGGTTGAGAGAGCGGGCGATAAACCCGATAGCGCCCCGCGTTAAAACCGCCTAGATCAGGGGCAGACTAAGAGGGTTACGGCCATGATCCTGGTGATCGATAACTATGACAGCTTTACCTATAACCTAGTTCATTATCTGAACGAACTGGGGGCCGTAACGTCGGTCGTGCGCAATGATGCCCTGACCGTGCAGGAAGCCTTGAGCCAGGGGGCTGAAGCCATCCTGTTATCGCCCGGACCATGCGCGCCGGACCAGGCCGGGATCTGTTTGCCGCTGCTGCGCGGTGCGCCCGATGATCTGGCCATACTGGGCGTCTGCCTTGGGCACCAGGCGATCGGCCAGGCCTATGGCGGCGATGTGATCCGGGCCAAGAGCCTGATGCATGGCAAGACCAGCCCGATTCATCATACCGGCCAAGGCATTTTTAAGGACATGCCCAACCCCTTTATCGCCACGCGCTATCATTCACTGGCCATTGACCGCGCCACCCTACCCGATGATCTAGAGGTCACGGCCTGGACAGACGATGGCGAAATCATGGGTGTTCAGCACAAGACCCGGCCCATTCACGGGCTGCAATTTCACCCTGAATCGATCCTGACCGAGGGCGGCCATCAGCTTCTGGCCAATTTCCTTGACCTAGCCGGGGTCAAGCGCAGCGTGCAGGCCTAAGCCATGTCGGATAGTTTTAAGCCGCTATTGGCCAAGCTTGCCGATGGGCAAAGTCTTAACCCCCTTGATGCCGAGGCATTCTTTGCCGCCTGCCTGCGCGGCGAGCCGACACCGGCCCAGATTGCCAGTGCGGTCACGGCCCTGCGTATGCGCGGGGAAACCGTCGAAGAGATTACCGCCTTTGCCAAGGCCATGCGGGCGGCAGCCTTGAGGCTCGACCATTCCTATTCGGTAATTGATACCTGCGGCACCGGCGGCGATGGACAGCACACTTATAATATCTCAACGGCCGCGGCCTTTGTCGCCGCGGGCGGCGGCTTGAAGGTTGCCAAGCACGGCACGCGCGCGCTGTCATCAAGCTCTGGCTCGTCCGATGTCCTGACCGCGCTCGGTGTCAATGTCGCATGTAGCCTTGAGGCCTCGCGCAAGGCGCTTGATGAGGCCAATATCTGTTTTCTGTTTGCCCCGGCCCATCACAGCGCCATGCGCCATGTCTTGCCGGTGCGGGCCGAACTTGGTTTTCGCACCGTGTTTAACCTGTTGGGGCCCCTATCCAATCCAGCGGGCGCTCAAAGGCAGGTTTTGGGGGTTTATGAGGCAAGGCTCGTTGAGCCCATGGCAAAAGTGCTGGGCGGGCTGGGCGTCGAGCGGGCCTGGACCGTGCATGGCGCGGGCCTGGATGAGCTAACCACGACCGGAACCACAGATGTGTGCGAATGGCGCGGCGGACAAACCCGGCTGTTTTCGATCACACCAGAGGCTGTGGGCCTCAAACGCGTCTCGCTTGACGATCTGCGCGGCGGCGCACCAGACCATAATGCCTTGGCCCTGCGCGCCGTACTAGAGGGTCAAAAGGGCGCTTATCGCGACATTGTTGCCCTCAATGCCGCCGCCGCGTTCTTGGTGTCCGACAAGGTTGAGACCCTGCGCGAAGGCCTAGAGCTTGGTTTTGCCGTCCTTGATGATGGCCGGGCCCTAGCGGCGCTGGAGCAGCTGGTTTCCATTTCTCAAGGCCAAGGCTAGATCTCGTGTCCGACATCCTCTCGCGCATTGCCGATTATAAACGCCTTGAAGTCGCTGAGCGTAAGCCCCGCCTTAGCGCGGGCGCGCTTGAAGCGGCGGCGGCCAAGGCCAGCGCGCCGCGCGGGTTTCGTCAGGCCCTGATCAAGGCCAGCCAGAACGGCCACCTCGCCCTGATTGCAGAGATCAAGAAGGCCAGCCCATCCAAGGGCCTGATCCGTGCCGATTTTGACCCGCCGACCTTGGCCCGCGCCTATCAAGATGGCGGGGCAGCCTGTTTGTCGGTCTTGACCGATGGGCCCAGCTTTCAGGGCGATGACGCCTATCTGGTCGCCGCGCGTGACGCCGTCACCCTGCCCTGCATCCGCAAGGACTTCCTGGTTGATCCTTGGCAGGTGGCCGAATCGCGCAGCCTGGGCGCCGATGCCATACTGGTCATACTGGCCATGATCGACGACACTGTGGCCCGCAAACTCATGGCCGAGGCGGTGCGCCTTGGCATGGATGCCCTGGTCGAGGTGCATGATGCCGACGAAATGCACAGGGCCCTAGCCCTCGGCGCCGACCTGATCGGCATTAATAATCGCGACCTCAAAACCTTTATTGTCGATCTGGCGGTCACGGAACGCCTTGCCAACTTGTGCCCGCAAGATATTGTTTTAGTAACAGAAAGCGGTATTTTCACCGCCCAGGACGCCCAACGCATGGCCAAGAGCGGCGCACGCGCCATGCTGGTCGGCGAAAGCCTGATGCGTCAGGACGATGTTACCGAGGCCACCCGCGCCCTGCTGGCCTAGATCGCAAAACAGCGAAATCTGTTCCCGACCTGTTCACTTAAACTTGACATTAACAAAGAACGCTTAGAGAACATTGGCAAGTTGACCTTTTGTTCTGGCGTTCAAGTCAAGGATAGGCCCCGATCATGCTGACCCGTAAACAGCACGAGCTTTTGATGTTCATTCATGAACGGATCAAGGAAACCGGCGTTTCGCCCTCATTTGACGAGATGAAGGACGCGCTGGACCTAGCCTCCAAGTCTGGGATTCATCGCCTGATCACGGCGCTGGAAGAGCGCGGTTTCTTGCGCCGTCTTGCCCACCGTGCCCGGGCGCTAGAAGTGGTTAAGCTGCCGCAACAGGCGACCAGTGCTGCCCCGGCCAAGGGGCGCCAGCCGTTTAATCCGCAAGTGATCGAGGGTGAGGGCCGCCCCGAAGCCCCCTTGCCCGCCAATGATGTGCGTGAACTGCCCCTGCTTGGCCGCATTGCAGCGGGCACGCCGATCGAGGCGATCCAGCATGAGCGCGAACGGGTCATGGTGCCGGAGTCCATGCTGGGCGCGGGCGAGCATTATTTGCTCGAGGTCAATGGCGATTCCATGATCAATGCGGGCATACTCGATGGCGATTATGTCGTGATCCGCAAGACCGATACGGCCCAGTCTGGCGAAATCGTCGTCGCCCTGGTCATGGGCGAGGAAGCCACATTGAAGCGTCTGCGGCGCAAGGGGGCCTCGGTTGCCCTAGAGGCGGCCAATCCCGCCTATGAGACCCGCATTTTTGGCCCCGATCAGGTCGCGGTTCAGGGCAAGCTGGTTGGCCTGATGCGGCGCTATCACTGACCTAGTCGCTCCAGGGCCGGTCGCCGCGCAAGGCCTGAGCCTGAACCCAGCGCCAACCGTCGCCATGCCGCCAGATTTCAACCGAGCCAGTTATCTTAAGGTCATTGCCTGTCAGGACCAGAGCCTCTTGGCATAGGTCTGGGGCCTCGGCTTGCGCCCGCACCACCACGATCTGCGCATCATGGCAAAGGGCCTGCCACTGGTCCCCGGTCGGGACGGTCCGTTTTTCCCAGACACTCAGGCGCACAGGCGAAGTCGCGGGCGATTGGCAAATTGCTTTTTCGCAGACAAAGCCCTTGGCCGCGTCCTCCTCAACCGTCAGCCCCCGCCGCCGCGCCCACAGGTCGGCGGCAAAACGCTTGGCATCCAATTGCGCCAGCAAGGCCTGGTCTGCCTGGCGCACCGCCGCATTGGCCCCATCAGCCGCAATCCAGACATCAGGCGCAGGCGCTCTTGGCCAAAGGCTCACCGCAAGCGCTGCAGGCAGGCCTAGCCACCGCCACGGACCGCGCCACAGGCAGATGAATAAGAGCCCAACAAAAGCGATCGGCAGCGCGATACTGGGTGCACTGGCAATCGTAACCATGGCAAAGGGCTGAACCGCAAACCAGCCTGCCAGAGCGCCCAACGCCTTAAGACCCCAATGCGCGACGATTAGGAACACGTCGCCAAGCCCAAACGGGGTCAAAATTGCGCCCAGGGTCAAGAAGGGCATGATGACAAACCCGGTTAGGGGCTCGCTGAGCAGATTGGCCGCAAGGCCATAGGTGGCAACCCGGTTAAAATGTTGAATCGCAAAGGGACCGGTCGCCAGTCCAGCCGTCAGGCTCGCAGTGCTGCTAATCACCAGCCAAGACCAGGCCCCTTGCACCAGCCGCAAGGGCCAGGGCGTATTGATCTCGCGCGCGGGCCTTGGCCAGGCCTCGCTCAGGGCAATCAGTGCGGCCGTTGCGGCAAAGCTCATTTGAAAGCCCGGTTCCATCACTGCTTCTGGCTGCAGGATCAGCACAATCAAGGCTGCTATGGCGAGGCCATGCAGGGTTACCGCGCGCCGATCGACCAAGATCGCGCCAAATGCCAGGGCCGCCGTGATCGCCGACCGGATGGCCGGGGCGGGCGCGCCCGATAAGACAAGATAAAGACCAACCGCGATCAGCCCGCCTACAGCCGCCAGCTTTTTTCCGGGCACGCGCAGGGCCAGCCAAGGCACGGCAGCAATCAGGAGCCTGAGCCCAAAAAAGCTAAAGCCGCCAACAATGGCCATATGCAGGCCCGAAATCGACAGGATATGGGCAAGACCCGCTGAGCGCATGGCATTGACCTGATCTGGCTCCAGCCAGGCCTCCTGACCCGTAACCATGGCCGCAGCAATCGCGCCGGTTTGCGGTCCCATTATGGTCAAGAGACGCTTTGACAAAGACCAGCGCATGGCATTGACCTTGAGGATCACAGCGAGTTGCCAAGGCGGCGGGTCCATTCTGACACCCAATAGCGGCCCAAGCGCAAAGCCAGACCCGCCAATGCCACGAAAATAGGCGTCTCTGGCAAAGTCATACGCCCCGGGACTAGCCGGCGGCGGCGGGGCATTGAGGATGGCGCTGACGCCAATCGCGCTGCCCGGCACGGCTTCGTCTATGTCATCAATCGTGATCCGCACCCGGCGCGGCAGGTCCTTAATCGCCATATCGCCAATCTGTACCGGTGCGACTAGAATACGCCCGCCGGAATTTCCGGGGCTAAGCACATCAACCACATAGCCTGCCACCCAGACGGACTGGCTCGCGGTCCGTGGCAGGCTGGAGGGCGAAAAACGGTCGGTGCGCAGCTTGGCCACCAAGCCGCCGGCCAAGAGCCCGCCCACCAAGACCAGGGCCATTAGGCCGCCGACAGACCCGCCCCGGCGCTGCCACCAAAGGATCAGGCCTGCGACCAAACCAAAGCCAAAAGCGATTGGCCAAATCGGTGGTTCAAACCGCAGTGCGAGATAGACACCGGCCCCAAGCCCAAACGCCACGGGCAGCCAAAGGATCAAGCGATCGGATTGAGCGACCATGGCACGGCCGAGTGCAGCAAAGCCTTGCGCGAGGGCCTTGGCGGGACTACCAACCAGCCTGTTTGCGGCGCGATCTTGCGTCGCCTCCGCCAGAATCTGGATATCGATGTCCGACCGTCCTGCCGTCGTCACCCGCTTTGCCCCCTCGCCCACCGGCTATCTGCATATAGGCGGTGCAAGAACGGCATTATTCAACTGGCTTTTTGCACGCCATACGGG
>CANGCO010000043.1 GCA_947452365.1 Caulobacteraceae bacterium | reverse complement strand
TGAGTCCGCTGCTCCTGCTGCTGACGCTGCTGCTGCTACCGCCGCGACCGACGCAGCTGCTGCGCCTGCCGACGCGACCACCACTGCCGAAAAGAAGTAAGCTTCGCTTTAGCGAAACTTATGGGGATGGGCCGCCCGCTTGGGCGGCCCTTCTTCGTTTAGGGCCCGCCACATCCGCCGGGCCGGTATTTTCAGGAGCGTGGGTTCTTGTCCCAAGACCGTCCTGACCCCCTAATGCCCCAGGACTTGACCCCCTTGGTTTGGGACCAAAACGGGGTTCCGCGATCTAGCCTCTATGGCGATGTGTATTTTTCCGCCGAAAATGGCTTGGGCGAATCTGAGGCGGTCTTCCTTAAGGGCTGCAACCTGCCCGAGGCCTGGGCCGATCGCGACCGATTTGTGGTCGGCGAACTAGGCCTTGGCACCGGCCTGAACCTATTGGCCCTGATTCGGCTTTGGCGCCGCCATAGGCCCAAGGGCGGTCACCTGCACATCTTCACCATCGAGGCCCACCCCTTGTCTGAGGCCCAGGCGCGGCGCGCCCTTGCCGGCTGGCCCGAGATTTCAGACCTGGCCGAATGCCTATTGGCCCAGTGGCCGGGCCAGGCGCGCGGCTTTCACCGCATCAGCCTGCCAGACCTTGGTGTTTTTATCGATATCGCGATTATGGAGGCCTTGAGCGCCCTAAAGGCCTGGGACGGCCGCGCCAATGCCTGGTTTCTTGACGGGTTTTCCCCGGCAACCAATCCGCAAATGTGGCGTGCCGAGGTTTTAGAACAGATTGCCGCCCATAGTGCGCCGGGCGCGGTGGTCGCCACCTTTACCGTCGCGGGCGCGGTGCGCCGGGGCCTAGCCGAACAAGGCTTTGCGGTGGCCAAGCGGCCTGGCTTTGGTCGCAAGCGGGAACGGCTCGAGGCGGTCTGGCCAGGCCCCGCAGCGCCTAGCCCACCGCCGCCCAGACCTGCCCGCATCGCCATTATTGGCGCAGGTATTGCCGGGGCAGCCTTGGCCCGGGCCTTTGCGCGGCTTGGTATGGAAACCTCGGTCTATGACCAGACCGGCCCGGGCGCTGGGGGATCTGGCAATCCAGCGGCCCTGGTAACGCCAAGGCTAGATCTGGGCGACGGGGCCTCGGCCCACCTCCATGCACAAGGCTTTGACCACGCGGTGCGCTGCTATGGGCGAGAAACACCCGAGGCAATTTTGGACCAGGGCGTCCTGCAGTTGGAAATTCATCCCGCCGATCAGGATCGGTTTGATCGGCTTGCGGATCTGGACCTGTTCGAAACTAATGATTTTTTGCGGCTGACCGCGGCTCAGGCCTCGCAGCATCTGGGCCAGGCTCAGGACCACGGCGGGCTCTTGATCAAGCGCGCCCTGGTCCTGCATCCGGCCGCCGTGCTTAAGGCCTGGCTGCCCAAGTTGGACCCGGCCAAGGTTGCGAGCCTGAGCCGTGAGTGCGAGGCCTGGGCCCTGCGGGATTCAGACGGCGCGGTGATCGCTCTGGCCGATTGTGTCTGTATCGCCGCCGGTGCCGGGACCTCAGACTTGGCCATGGGCCTTCCCCTCCAGATCGTCAGGGGTCAGGTCAGCCTCGCCCCAGAGGCCGTGACCACCGGGTCCATCAGTGCCAGTGGCTATGTGATTCCTATGCCCGGCGGGGTCTTGTTTGGCGCGACCCACGACCGCGACCAGACCGGCACCGAGGTTCGAGCAATCGATAATGAACGAAACCTTGCGCAATTATCCGGCCTAGCGCCCCATTTGGCCGCACAGATTGATGCCAATAGACTGGGCGCCCGCGCCAGCCTGCGTGCAGCCGGCCTTGATCATTTGCCGGTAGCGGGCGCGCTGGAGGGCCAGGATGGGGTTTTTGTGCTGGGCGGCCTAGGCGCGCGCGGCTTTACCCTGTCGCCGCTATTAGCAGAGCATATTGCCGCCATCGCCTTGGGCCATCCCTCGCCCTTGCCGCATTGGGTAGGCCAGGCCCTAGAGCCAAGCCGGTTTGAGCGCAGACGGCTAAAACGACAAGCCCATGCCAACCGATCCCTAAGCGGCAACCGACTGAGGCCAGAACTGGGTCTTGGCGGCCAATAGCATTTCCAGCCGCTCCACCGGCATGGGGCGGCTAAATAAGAAGCCTTGACCGAGTGTGCACTGGTTTTGCCTTAAGAACCTAGCCTGGTCTTGCGTTTCAATGCCTTCGGCGACCGTGCGCAGGCGTAGGGATTGGGCAAGCGACAAGACGGCCGCGCAAATCGCATCGGCATAAGGATCCTGGCCGATTTTAGATACAAAGGATCGGTCCAACTTCAGCGTCTTGAACCGGAATGAGCCCAGTTGCGCCAGGTTGGAATAACCGGTTCCAAAATCATCCATGGCCAGATCGGTGCCAAGCGCTTGCAGGCCGGTGAGCAATTCGCGTGTGCGCTGCGGATTAGCATAAAGAACGCTTTCGGTGATTTCGAGCTCAATCTGTTCGGCCGAGGTTCCACTCGCCGCTAGGGCGGTTTGCACCACATTGACCAGGCGTGCCTCGCGAAACTGAGCCGGCGACACATTGACCGCCACCCGCAGGTTGGGCCAGCGCCGGGCATCGCGGCAGGCCTGGTCAATGACCCAATCGCCGAGCGCTGCGATCAGACCAGTCTCTTCGGCAAGCGGAATAAAGTCAGCCGGTGGGATCAGGCCAAGTTGCGGGTGAATCCACCGGATCAGGGCTTCGAGACTGGCCACCTGGCCGGTGCGGAGATCGAGTTGGGGTTGATAGTATAAAACAAATTGGTCCAGAGTCTTGATCGCGGCGCGCAGGTCGCGCTCAAGCCTG
Organism: Caulobacteraceae bacterium; assembly: GCA_947452365.1. GTDB lineage: Bacteria > Pseudomonadota > Alphaproteobacteria > Caulobacterales > Caulobacteraceae > CAISGS01. Next base: position 17,033 of record CANGCO010000043.1, on the reverse strand, counting down.
TGCCGCGTATTCAAGGTCCGATTCATCGCGTCATCAAACAAATAATAGCCATTTCGGCCATTGGCCTTGATCTTTCTGAGGGCCAATTCCGCCTGCTTAAGCAGGCCCTCGGCATCTAGGCCATGCGTGGGTGCCATGGCACAACCAATCGATAAGGTCATTCGGATCGCATGGCCATCGATCTGAAACTCGTCGGCAAAGACCTCGGCCAAACGCACGCAGATCGCCCGAACCGCATTGGATTGATGCGGCCCAAAGATTTGGATGGCGAACAAATCACCCTCTAGGCGCGCAATAAGGCCGGGGCCGGTAAGGCTAGAGCCAATACGCTGGGCGCTGGCACGCAATAGCGCATCGCCGACCGCATGGCCGAGCGTATCATTCACATCCTTAAACAGATCAAGGTCAATCAACAGCACCGACATCTGTCCGCCGGACCGGCGCAACCGCGCCATATCGGCTTTAAGACGATCCATAAAATGGATACGGTTGGACAATTGGGTCAGGGGATCATGCATCGCAACATAGCGCGCTCGAGCCTCGGCCTTGCTCAGCCTATCGGCTGCCGAGGCCAGAACTGTTTGGCCATGGAAAAACAGGGCCGCGAGCAGTGACAGGATAGGTAAGACGATTGGCCAGAGCGCCAAAACGGCCCGGTCATTGTCCGGGCTAGACCAACGAATAGCCCCTGCGGCAAGACCACCGTCCGGCAGGATCGGCATGATCCCCCGTCCGGCCTGCAGCCAGCGATTATTATCAAAGCGCAGGCCTGTGATCTTGAAGGTCTGGCCTAGGGCGCGCAATTGGTCGGGCGGCATGATCTTGGCGAGAACCAAAACCCTAATGCTCCGCTCCGGCACCCCGTTTGCGGTCTTAGGTTGTGGTAATGGTGTAAGGGCAATAATCGCCAACTGACCCCGTATGACCAGAAGGCCGGTCTGGGTATGACCTTTTAGCGGCCCGGTTAGGCTGGCATTGATCAGCTGGCTCAGGGGCGGCCCCATCAGGCCCAGGCCATCAGCAAGGGTCGGGATGCCCCGGTCCCAAGCCTTTAGCGTCGGACCAGGCGCCGCCATGATCAGGGCATAGTCTGCTGGTTCGCCAAGGGAACGGCTGGGGTCAAGGCCTGCGGGGTCGGTCAAGGCCAGGGCCTCAGCCTCACGGGCCAAGCGCTTTTTTTGATCCGCCATCAAGCCAGACACGGTGGCCCGGATCATGCGATCCGACTGCTCGGCCATAATGGCCTGAGCCAAGAGGACAAGGACCGCGACCAGGATCATGGCCAGCAGGACAATAGAATTGACAGGCTCACGGACTCGCGATGGAGTTCTTTCGACCTGTTTTTGCGACTTCAGCATTCTGCCTCCTCTCGCCTTCAGCGAAAGGAGCTAGAGCGATCGAGGTAAATGTTAGGTTGATAAGATGATTTTTTTTGCATTATGCGCGAAAACTAGTCAATTATTATCAATAAGATAGTTTTTATTACTGTAAATTCGAGGACAAAATGCTTCAGCTACACCATCTCAATAATTCTAGGTCGCAAAGAATTATTTGGCTTATCGAAGAATTGGGCATTGATTACGAAATTGTCTTTTATCAAAGAGACGCGGTCACACGCCTAGCCCCCGATAGCCTCAAGGCCATCCACCCCTTGGGCAAGTCGCCGGTCATTACCGACCAAGGCCGCACTGTGGCCGAATCTGGGGCGATCATTGACTATTTGATCGATACCTATGGGTCTGGCCAACTAAGGCCCGAACCTGGCAGCCAAGACTATATTGATTATCAACACTGGCTGCATTTTGCCGAAGGTTCGGCCATGCTGCCACTGATGTTGGCCCTTTATACATCTAGGCTTGGCGAGGCCGCAGCCCCCCTCGCCCCCCGCATCCAGAGCGAGATCGCCAATCATCTCGGCTATATGGATCAACACCTTGTTGGCAAAAGCTATTTCGTGGGCGACGCCCTGACCGGCGCCGACATTAATAATGTGTTTGTGCTTGAGGCTGCGGCATCGGCTGGTCGGTTGGAGGCCTATCCAAACCTAAGCCACTATCTGGCCAATATGCAGGCTAGGCCTGCCTATCAGCGGGGGCTAGAGCGCGGCGGCGTCTATGCACTTGGAACATGATCGTCTCACTTAGGTAGTATTTATTATTTTACGACCGCGCTTGCCTTGGCGGTCTTTAGCGGAGAACATGGCCTGCGCGGTCGATTCGGCCGCCCGGTTTTGGGGAGCCGTTCGTGGCCTATTCGCAATCCATGGCGCCACAGGCCTTTGCGCCCGAGTCCTTGGCGCTCGATAACAAGATTGTCTTGATCACCGGCGGCACCGGCTCGTTTGGCCGCCGTTTCGTCCAGACCATCCTGTCACGTTACAAGCCGCGCAAGCTGATCGTTTTTTCGCGCGATGAGCTAAAACAATACGAAATGCAGCTTGAACTGCAGGACCAGTTTTCGTCCGAACAGGTCAGCCGGATGCGGTTTTTTCTCGGCGATGTGCGCGACCGGGCCCGTCTGACCCTAGCCCTGCGCGGCGTTGATATTGTCGTCCATGCCGCCGCCCTAAAACAGGTGCCCGCCGCAGAATATAATCCGTCCGAATGTATCCAGACCAATATTATCGGGGCCGAAAACGTGGTCTGGGCCAGCCTGGCCAATCGGGTCCAAAGGGTGGTGGCGCTCTCGACCGACAAGGCCTGCAACCCGATCAATCTTTATGGCGCAACCAAGCTGGCCTCCGACAAGACCTTTGTGGCGGCCAATAATCTCTCCGGCGATATCGGCACGCGGTTTTGCGTGGTGCGCTATGGCAATGTGGCCGGATCACGCGGCAGTGTCGTGCCGCTATTTCAGCGCCTGATTGCCTCCGGTGCCAAGGAATTGCCCATTACCGACCCGCGCATGACCAGATTCTGGATCACGCTTGACCAGGGCGTAGACTTTGTTCTGTCCTCGCTAGACCTGACGCGTGGCGGAGAGATTTTTGTGCCCAAGATTCCCAGCATGACCGTAACCGATCTGGCCCAGGCCATGGCCCCGCACCTGCCGCTAACCCATATTGGCATAAGGCCGGGTGAAAAACTGCATGAGGTGATGATTTCCGGCGACGATGCGCGCGTGACCGCCGAGCTGGGCGACCGCTATATCATTGAGCCCACCTTTGTCGAATATGATCGTACCCCGTTTTTAGCCAAGGCCGGCCTGCCCTATGCCAGCGCCAAACCGGTGGCGGACGGGTTTGTCTATTCCAGCGACAATAATACCCAGTGGCTAAAAGGTCAGGCCTTGCTGAATCTGTTCGGCCTAGCGGCGGCCGCCTAGGCTATGTCAGCCCCCTACCTGCCCTATGGGCGTCAGGTCATTGAGGCTGATGACCTTGCTGCGGTTGCTGAGGCCCTGCAGGCAGATTTTTTAACCACAGGTCCAAGGGTTGCCGCTTTTGAGCACGCTTTTGCCAGGGCCGTGGGCGCGCGCCATGCCATAGCCTGTGCCAATGGCACGGCGGCCCTGCATCTGGCCATAATGGCGCTTGGCCTAAAGCCGGGCGAGGTCTGTATTGTCCCGGCCATCACCTTTTTAGCGACCGCCAATTGTGTGCGCTATCAGGGCGGCGAGGTTATATTTGCCGATGTCGATCCCAAGACCGGGCTTATGACGCCCGAAAGCCTTGGCCGAGCCATAGATAAGGCTGAGGGCAAGCGTTTGCGCGCGGTTTTACCGGTACATTTTGCCGGTAATCCTGCCCCCTTGCCCACCCTTCGCGCCTTGGCCGAGGCCGCCGGAGCGGTGGTGGTGGAAGACGCCTGTCATGGCCTGGGTACGGGCATGGATTTTGGCAGCGGGCCGGAGCGGATCGGCGATTGTCGCCATAGCGCCATGGCCACCTTCTCGTTTCACCCCGTTAAGACCATTGCCTGCGGTGAAGGTGGCATGGTCACGACTGAGGACCCGGTGCTAGCCGAGCGACTGGCAAGACTGCGCAGCCATGGCATGGTCAGGGACCCAGAATGCTTCACCAATACCAGTCTTGGCCGCGACGCGGACGGAACCGCCAATCCCTGGTATTATGAAATGGCTGAGCTTGGCTATAATTACCGGCTGCCGGATATTTTATGCGCGCTTGGCCTTAGCCAATTGTCCAAGCTGGACCGGTTTTGCCAAAGGCGGCGCGCCTTGGCCGAGATTTACCGCACGCAGATGGCCGCCTTGGCCCCTTGGGTTCAACTGATTGCGCCGCCGCCCGGCAGTGATCCGGCCCTGCACCTGATGGTCGCCCTAATCGATTTTGCCGGCCTAGGCACCAGTCGCGCCAAACTCATGCAGACCTTAAGCCGCCAAGGCATAGGCACCCAGGTGCATTATGTACCCGTGCATCATCAGCCCTATTACCGGGACCGCTATGGCCATACGGACCTACCCGGTGCTGATCAGTTCTATAGCCAGTGTCTTAGCCTGCCGCTATTTGCGTCCATGACTGACAGGGACCCGGTCCGGGTGGTTCGGGCCCTTGCCGACGGTCTGGGTCTGGCAGCCTAGCCTAGTGGCCGCGACCTTGCAGGGTCTGGATTTCTTCTTTCAATTTGAGTTTTTGTCGTTTGAGGTGTCGCAATCTGGTGTCATCAAAGGCGGGTCTTTGCAGTTCTTCCTTGATCGCGCGATCAAGGCTTTCGTGCCGCGAACCAAGTTCGCGAATCCTAGCTTCAATGGCCATGGGTTGCGTCTCCTTGTTGTTGACGCTTGAAGTAAATCACCAAGGGCCTAGATCGTCAGTTCACATTTGGGTGCGCAGCCAAATCCTATTGGCCAGCTAACCGGAGGCGTTATGAGCCCTACGCAAAAACCTCGCCTGATTGTTGGCATATCCGGCGCCTCGGGGGCCGCCTATGGCGTGCGCATGCTAGAGGCGTGCCAAGACCTCGGCATTGAAACCCATCTGATCATGTCGCGCTCAGCGGTCCTGACCCTGACCCAAGAAACTGATTTCAGCATTGCCGATGTCAATGCCAAGGCCAGCCAGGTTCATAAGATCGGCGATGTCGGGGCCTCAATCGCTTCGGGCTCGTTTCAGACCCTTGGTATGGTGGTCGCACCCTGCTCGGTGCGCACCATGTCCGAGATTGCCAGCGGCGTAACCTCCACCCTTCTGACCCGCGCCGCCGATGTGGTGCTGAAAGAGCGGCGGCGTCTAGTCTTAATGGTGCGCGAAACCCCGTTCCATCTGGGCCATTTGCGCACCATGACCAGCCTGACCGAGATGGGCGCCATTATTGCCCCACCCCTACCGGCCTTTTATACCCGTCCCAAAACCCTCGAAGATCTGATTGACCAGTCGGTAGGCCGAACCCTGGACCTGTTTGGCCTAGCCTGGGCGGGGGTCAAGCGGTGGGGCGAGGATATTGCCCCCATAACCGGCCCTGGGTCCGGGCACGGCGAATGACGCCGTTTTGGGACTGGGCCTTGGGCATCTATGCCAAGCCCGGCGTCGCCGAGGCCTGTCTTGAACTGCAAGACAAGCACCAACAATGTACGGTCTATCTGTTATGGGCCGCCTGGGCATCCGATCAGGGCCTAGCGCTTTGCCAAGATAGCCTCGTCAAAGGCCAGGCCCTGGCCAGCCAATGGGAGGGCGAGGTGCTCCAACCCTTGCGGCATGCGCGCCGCTATTTGAAGATCGGTATCGAGGCCATGCCAGGCCCTGCCCGTGAGGCCTTGCGCGAGCAGGTTAAGGCGACAGAGCTTTTGGCCGAACAGACCCTGATCGAGGCCCTGGCTAGGCTTGCAGGCCATGCGGCAAGCGCGCCTGCCGAAACCCGGCTCCAAGCCCTGGCCCGGGCCGGGGCGCTCTGGTCACCTCCGCCGACGAAAGACGCGCTCAGCGTTCTGTCGCAGCGGCTTTAATCAGGGGCTAATCTAGGCTATAAATCGCTCGACCCAGACGCGTATAGGGCAGGTGTGGCATGAATGATGATGAACCCAGCGCCAATTCCGATCAGGCGATCAAGGTCCAGATTCAGCATTTGCGCCAAGACCATCAAGACCTGGACGCCGCAATTTTGGCCCTCGCCGCTACACCCGTGCCCGATATGCTGCTCATTGCGCGGCTAAAGCGCAAAAAATTGCAAATTCGTGACCAGATTACCCTGCTGGAAGACCGTTTGACGCCCGATATCATCGCCTGATGGGTTTGGGGTTAGGTGTTAGGGCCAATCTGGGCCTAAGCTGGATGCAGGATTGAGAGGACATTCGTCATGACCGATTTAAGCCAGGCCGTGGCCGAGCTGGCCGATAAGAGCCTGCTGGTTCTAGATGATGACGCCCCCTTGAGAACCCGCCTTGGCCGTGCCCTCGAACAGCGCGGTTTTGAGCCCATCTTGGTCGCAACGGTCGCCGAGGCCGTCGCCGCGGTGCGCGTTAAGGCGCCAGCCTTTGCCGTGCTTGATCTTAGGCTGGAAGACGGCAGCGGGCTGAGTGTGGTCGAGGCCATTCATGCCGCTCGGCCCGAGGCCCGCGTGGTTATGCTGACCGGCTATGGCAATATTGCCACGGCGGTGGCGGCGGTAAAGGCCGGGGCCCTAGACTATTTGCCAAAGCCTGCTGATGCTGATGATGTCGCCAAGGCCTTGCTGGCCCATAAGGACATGGCCCCCGCCCCACCCGAAAACCCGATGTCTGCCGACCGGGTGCGATGGGAGCATATTCAAAGGGTCTATGAGCTTTGCGGCCATAATGTCTCTGAAACCGCGCGGCGGCTGGCCATGCATAGGCGCACCTTGCAGCGCATCTTGGCCAAGCGCGCGCCGAAATAAGCCTTACAAAAAGCTGTAAGGATCGACGTCAAACACAACCCGGACCGAGTTTGGCACCTTGGCCCGCGCCCGCCAGGCCGATAAAAAGCCTTGCAAATCGACGCTGCGGTCGGCGCGCACCAAGAACCGCTTGCGCCGACGCCCTCGGATCAGGGCCTGGGGCGCATCGGCGGGGCCAAACACCTCTACGCCCTGAGCATTAGGCACAGCCGCCGCCAAGGCCTGAACATAGGTCTCTAGGGCTTGGACATCTGGGCCTGAGGCAATCACTGCCGCCAGCCGACCAAAGGGTGGCAATCTTGCCAGTTCGCGCTCAACCATTTCAGCTGCGACAAACCCGTCGCGGTCCTGGGCCTTAAGCGCCTGCATGACGCCATGCTCGGGCAGATAGGTCTGAAGCAAGGCCCGGCCCGGCCGGTCATGCCGCCCCGCCCGGCCACTGGCCTGGACCAGAAGCTGAAATGTTCGTTCCGCCGCGCGCAGATCGCCGCCGCGAAGGCCTAGATCGGCATCCACCACGCCCACCAGGGTCAGGTTTGGAAAATTGTGACCCTTGGCAGCGGCCTGGGTCGCGACCAGAATATCAATCTCGCCCTCGGTCATGCGCTGGACCAGGGCCCGGGCGCTGGCGGCGTCACGCACCGTATCGGAGGAAAACACCTCAATGCGCGCCTCTGGAAACCGCTCGCGCACTTCTTCTTCGACCCGCTCCACGCCCGGCCCAATCGAGACCAGGCTATCGATCGCAAAACAATGCGGGCAGGCCTTGGGCTTGGGCATGGAAAAGCCGGTCAGGTGACAGACCAGACGGCCGGTATAGCGATGCTCGACCAGCCAAGATTCAGTATCGGGCGCGCACATGCGCTCGCCGCAGGCCTTGCACAGCACGAGCGGCGCATAGCCGCGGCGGTTGAGAAATAGAAGGCTCTGCTCGCCGCGCGCATAGGTCTGGGCCATGGCCTGAACCAGCGGCGGGGACAGCCAACGCCCTGATTCCAGCGGCGACGACCTCAAATCAATCAGATCAATATCGGGCAAGACCGCGGCCCCATGGCGGGCCGATAGCTTTAGCCAGCCATAGCGTCCAGTCTCGGCATTCCAGACCGTCTCTAAGGACGGGGTGGCCGAGGCCAGCACCACAAGCGCCTTTTCCATCTTGGCCCGGACCACGGCCAGATCCCGCGCCTGATAGATAAAGCCCTCATCCTGCTTATAGGAGCCGTCATGCTCCTCATCGACCACGATCAGTTTCAGATCGCTAAAGGGCAGGAACAGGGCCGATCTTGCCCCAACCACAATGCGGCATTGGCCGCTGACCACGGCTTCCCAAATCTGGCGGCGGCGCGGCGGGGCAATGCCCGAATGCCATTCGGCCGGGCGCGCGCCAAACCGCTGTTCAAACCTAGCCAGCACCGCCTGGGTTAGGGCAATTTCCGGCAAGAGCACCAGAACCTGGGCATCGGGATGCTTGGCCAGGGCGGCGGCGGCCGCCTCCAGATAAACCTCGGTCTTGCCAGAGCCCGTCACGCCATCAAGCAGGACCGCGCCAAAGCCGCCGGTCTGGACAAGGTCGATCAAGGCCTTGGCCGCCGCCGCCTGGCTGGGATTAAGCGCAGCACCGGTCAGGGCCAGGTCTGGCGCCCCAAAACCAGGATCGGGCTCGGTCAGGATTTGGCGCAGCACCCCCTCATCGACCAGGGCCTTGATCACACCGCTCGATACACCCGCTTTTCGCGCAAGCTCTGGACCTGAAATGGGGTCAGTTGCGGCATCCATGACACTTTGACGCGTTGCGGTTAGCCTTGCTGGCATTTGACCCGTGACAACAAGCCGCCGCTCGGGCCTGGGCCTTGGCGCGCGCAGACCGCGCAGAGTCATGGCGAGGGCCGCGCCTGGCACATCAATACTGTAGCGCGCGGCCCATTGCACAAAGGCTAGGGTGGCGGGTGGCAGGGGCGGCTCGGTCAAGGCCTCAAGCACGGGCTTGAGTGGCCGGTTGCCGCCGCCGCCATCGCGCAGACTGGCCACCACGCCCAGCACAGTGCGCGGGCCCAAGGGCACATGCACCAAGGATCCGGGGACCAGCGCCATGCCCTCAGGTTCGGCATAGTCAAACGCTTCGGGCACGGCGATCGGCAACAAGACCTCGGCAATCCGGCTCATGCGTAATCTGGCCTCAACAAGCGGCCATGGCCCCGCGCCGCAAAGCAGGTTAGAAAGACCGCTCGCGCGCTAGGGAACCTAAAAACCATGCAACTCTTTCTCGACACTACCGATACCGCCGTGCTGAAGGATCTGGCCCAGACCGGTCTGGTGGATGGGGTTACCACCAATCCCACCCTGATCGCCAAGTCGGGCCGTCCCATGTTAGAGGTCATTGCTGAGATTTGCGCCCTCGTCGAGGGGCCAGTGAGTGCCGAAGTGGTAGCCCCGGACCTTGAGGCCATGATTGCCGAGGCGCGCAAGCTGGCCGCGATTGCTGAAAACGTCGTGATCAAGGCCCCCCTCACCCGCGAGGGCCTGATGCTGACCAGGACCCTGGCCAGCGAGGGCATCATGGTCAATGTCACGCTGTGCTTTTCCGCCGCCCAAGCCCTGATGGCCGCCAAGGCCGGTGCCGCCTTTATCTCGCCCTTTATTGGCCGTCTGGACGATCACGGCGCCGATGGGATGGAGCTGATTCACGATATTCGCACCATTTATGATAATTACGATTTTAATACCGCGATTCTAGCCGCTTCGGTGCGTACCGGCGCGCATGTTCGGGCCGCAGCCCTGGCCGGGGCCGATTGCGCCACCCTGCCGCCTTCGGTTTTCTTAGAACTCTATAAACACCCCCTGACCGATAAGGGCCTGGAACAATTTAATGCCGACTGGGCCAAGACCGGCCAGTCCATCCTTTAGGACCCACACAGCGTGAGCCAAACCCCGCCTCCCACAGCCGCTGAAGCCGAACTGGCCTCTGACTGGCAAAAGGTGCGCCGGTTCCTCAAAGCCCATCCGGGGCTGGTGCGCGATGATGACCGGCTATTGAGCGATCTTGGGCTCAAGCTCAATCCTGCCAATGTGGTCGAGTTTGGCCCAGCAGCCCTGGCCCGCATGACCGCGGCCAAGACGCGCGAGACCAGTGTGCGCAAGCAGCTTGAAGCCATGGCCCAGGCCAATTTCGCCGCCCAGGCCCAAGCCCATGCTGCCGTGGTCGATTTATTGGAGGCGCGCAATCATTCCGATCTCGCCCGACGTATAGACGAGGCGGCCAAGCTTCGCTTTGGCCTGGTCTGCGGTGTGATTGGCCTAGAAGGTCCTGACCGGGTTCCGGCCGGCTGGCATGGCCTGGTCAATGGCGCGGTGGATATGTTTTTGGGCGCCGAAGCCCAGTCGCTGATGGGGCAACTGGTCATGGCACCGCTCTTATTCGGGGCCCAGGCCGAGCAGATCAGAAGCGTGGCCCTGATCCGTACCGCCATGTGGTCCCCGGCCCGCCAGGGCGTTCTGGCCTTTGGCTCAGCCGATGAGACCGGGTTTACCGCCGATATGGGTGCCGAACTGGTGGCGTTTTTGGCCCGGGTGGTGGAGCGCACGGCAGAACGATGGCCCACCCTATAGACCAGCACGCCTCCGCCAAAGATGGCCTGATCGCTTGGCTCGATTATCTGCAGCATGAGCGCCGGGCCTCACCGCGTACGCTTCGGGCCTATGGCGATTGTGTTTCGCCCTATTTGCAGTTTTTGGACGTCTATCGCGGCGAGGTCTTGAGTCTTAAGGCCCTAGCCAGTGTCACCGCCGCCGAGATCCGAGCCTATCTGGCCAGCCGAACCCAGTCTGAACGGCCCTTGTCACCAAGGTCCCTGTCCCAGGCCCTTTCGGCCATAAGATCGTTTCATAACTGGCTGGACCGGCGCATGGACCTGCCCAATGCCGCCCTTTCCCTGGTACGCGGGCCAAAGGTCAAGCCGGGCGTGCCAAGGCCCGTGAGCGAAGATCAGGCCTTTGGCCTGATCGAGGAGGCGGCGCGCAATCTGGAGCGTGAGGATTGGGAGGTGGCAAGAGACTGCGCCGTCCTGACCTTACTCTATGGCTGCGGCCTGCGGATTTCAGAGGCCCTGTCCCTGACGCTTGGCGATACGCCGGTGCAAGACACGGTGCGCATAACCGGCAAGGGCAGTAAGACAAGGCTAGTACCGGTCCTGCCGGCCGTCACTGAGGCAATCGGGCTTTATCTGGCCACTGTACCGTTCAAACTCGCGCCGCAGGACGCCCTATTTCGTGCCAAGCGCGGCGGGGCCTATAGTCCGCGCCATGCCCAGGCCCTGATGCAGAGCCTGCGCGGCCAACTGGGTTTGCCAGACAGCGCCACCCCCCATGCCCTGCGCCACGCCTTTGCCACCCATTTGCTGGGGGCGGGTGCCGATTTGCGCGCCATTCAAGACCTGCTCGGCCACGCCTCCTTATCGACCACACAGCGCTATACCGATGTCGATGCCGCAGGCCTGATGGCCGCCTATGCCAAGGCCCATCCGCACGCTTAAGGGGACGGGTTTTTAAGCCTGCATGGTCCAGCCCTCGACGCCCATGGCGGCTTGGCGCAGGGCTTCGGAGCGGGTGGGGTGGGGGTGGCTGGTGCGGGCCACGTCTTCGGACGAGGCCGAGAACTCCATGGCCACACAATATTCGCCGATCATTTCTCCGACCTGGGGGCCGATCATATGCACGCCGAGAATCTGGTCGGTGGCGGCATCGGCCAGCACCTTTACAAACCCATCACCCTCATGATTGACCTTGGCGCGGCTATTGGCGGTGAAGGGGAATTTGCCGATCTTATAGGCCACCCCAGCCGCCTTAAGCTCTTCCTCATTCTTGCCGACCCAGGCCACTTCAGGGAAGGTATAGACCACGCTCGGCACCAGATTATAATCGACATGCCCCGCCTTGCCGGCGATCAGCTCAATACAGGCCACGCCGTCATCTTCGGCCTTATGCGCCAACATGGGGCCATAGGTGACATCACCGACCACCCAGACGCCGGGGGCCGAGGTCTTGAAATGATCATTGGCGATAAAGCCGCGCGCATCGGGCACAATACCGACCGTCTCTAGGCCAAGATCGCGGGTCACGGGGCGACGGCCAATCGCGACCAGCACATAATCGGCATTGAGAGTCTCAGCCGCGCCGCCCGCTGCGGGCTCGAGCGTTAGGGCAACACCGGTCTTGCTGGCCTTGGCGGCCGTGACCTTGGTGCCCAGCTTAAAATTGATGCCCTGCTTGGTCAGGGTACGCTGAAACGCCTTGGCCATGTCGGCATCCATGCCCGGTGTGATGCGGTCTAGATATTCCACCACCGTGACCTCAGCGCCCAGACGGCGCCAGACTGAGCCAAGCTCTAGCCCAATAATCCCTGCGCCAATCACGATCATGGATTTGGGGATTTCGGAAATCACCAGGGCGCCGGTGGAATCGACAATCCGCGACTGATCAACCGTGACGCCCGGCAAGGGCGTGGGTTCAGAGCCTGTGGCAATAACAATATTGGCCGCTTCCAAAACGGTTTCGGCGCCGTCCTCGACCTTGACCGCAACCTTGCCGGGCCCCGCAATGCGGCCCCAGCCCTTGATATAATCGACCTTGTTCTTCTTGAGCAGGAACTCAATGCCCTTGGTCAGGGCCAGCACACTATCGGCCTTTTGCTGCAACATGACCGGCAGATTGACCGTGACCTTGCCGTCAATGCCCATCTTGGCGAAATCCTTATTCGCCAGTTCATAGAGCTCAGACGCGTGAAGCAGGGCCTTGGACGGGATGCAACCAACATTTAGACAAGTGCCGCCGAGTGTGCCGCGCCCCTCTATACACGCAACCTTCAGCCCCAACTGACCAGCGCGGATCGCTGCATTATAGCCGCCGGGGCCGCCCCCGATAATGACGACATCGTATTGGGCCATGCGCTTGAATCCGCTTTAGGGCGTTGAAGGGTCAAAAGGGCGTCGAGGAGAACCGGCATGCCGGTCCTTGGATTAGAGGTCGAGCAGCAACCGCTGCGGGTCTTCGATATAGTCCTTGACCTTGACCAGGAAGGTCACGGCCCCCTTGCCATCGACCACCCGGTGATCATAGCTCAGGGCCAGATACATCATGGGACGGATTTCGATCTTGCCGCCGACCACCATGGGCCGGTCTTGGATCTTGTGCATGCCCAATATGCCCGATTGCGGTGCATTAAGGATGGGGGTCGACATGAGCGAGCCATAGACCCCCCCATTGGAAATGGTGAAGGTGCCGCCCTGCATGTCCTCGATCGCCAATTGACCATCGCGAGCCTTTTTGCCCAGCGCGCCAATGGCCTTTTCGATCCCAGCCAAGCTCAAGGCATCGGCGTCGCGGACGACCGGCACGACCAAGCCCTTATCGGTGCCGACGGCGACGGCAATATCATAATGGTTCTTATAGATCAGGTCCTGGCCATCAATCTCGGCATTAACGTCGGGCACGTCTTTCAGGGCCTCGACACAGGCCTTCACAAAGAAGGACATAAAGCCCATTTTCACGCCATGGCGCTTTTCAAACACGTCCTTATACTGGGCGCGCAGGGCCATGACTGCGGTCATATCCACCTCATTAAAGGTGGTTAGCATGGCGGCCGTGTTCTGGGCTTCTTTCAGGCGACGCGCAATGGTCTGGCGCAGGCGAGTCATCTTGACCCGCTCTTCACGCTCCGACACGGGCCGGGGCGCAGATGCGGCTGCCACGGCGACCGGCGCATTGGCGCGGGCCTCGAGCGCGGCGAGGGCATCGCCCTTGGTTACGCGGCCATCCTTGCCCGTGCCTGCAATCGCGCTGGCATCGAGGCCGGTTTCAGCCGCAATGCGGCGCACAGACGGGGCTTGAGCGGCGGCGGCTGGGGCTGGCGCAGCAACCGGGGCCGGCTTTGGTGCCTCTGCCACGGGCGCGGCGGGGACCGGCGCACTGGCGGCAGCGCCTGCGGTCACCCGGCCAAGCAGCGTGCCGGGCAGGACGGTTTCACCTTCGGGCGCTAGAATTTCGCCCAGAACGCCATCGGCGGGGGAAACCACTTCAAGGCTGACCTTGTCGGTTTCCAGCTCAACCAACATTTCGTCCTTCTTGACCGCGTCACCGACCTTTTTGGTCCACCGGGCCACTGTGGCTTCGGCGACGGATTCGCCCAGGGCGGGGGTCATGATGTCGGCCATTGGTCTTGATTCTCCGGTCAGTTCGTCAAGGCACAGTCGCGCTTAGGCGAAGGCCTCATTTAGGAAGGTTTCGAGCTCTTTTAAGTGCCGGGTCATAAGGCCCGCCGCCGTCGAGGCCGAGGCCGGACGTCCGACATAGCGCGCGCGCTTGGCCTTGATCTTGAGCTTGGCCAGGGTCAGTTCGATCCAGGGATCGACAAAGGTCCAGCCGCCCATGTTTTTGGGCTCTTCTTGGCACCAGACCAATTCAGCGTTCTTGAACCGGGCAAGCTCGGTCGATAGCGACTTCATCGGCCAAGGGTAAAACTGCTCCAGCCGCAACAGATAGACGTCATCAATGCCGCGCTTTTCACGATCATCGAGCAGATCATAATAAACCTTTCCCGAGCACAGGACCACACGGCGGATCTGGTCATCGGGCTTGAGCCGGGTCTTGGTCAGGGCCTGATTGTGTTCTGCATCGTCCCAAAGCACGCGGTGGAAAGACGAACCCTCAGCCAAGTCCGTCAGCTTGGAAATCGCCTTCTTGTGGCGCAATAACGACTTTGGCGTCATCACGATCAAGGGCTTTCGGAACGGACGGTGCATTTGACGGCGCAGGGCGTGGAAATAATTGGCCGGGGTCGAGACATTGACCACCTGCATGTTGTCTTCGGCGCAGCTTTGCAAATAGCGCTCAAGCCTAGCCGAAGAATGTTCGGGGCCCTGCCCCTCATAGCCATGCGGCAACAGCATAACGAGGCCGCTCATGCGCAGCCATTTGCGCTCACCAGAACTGATAAACTGATCGACCACCACCTGGGCACCATTGGCAAAATCGCCAAATTGGGCTTCCCACAAGACCAGGGTATTGGGATCGGCCAGGCTAAAGCCGTATTCAAAGCCAAGCACGGCTTCTTCGGACAGAAGCGAATCAATGACCTCATAATGGGCCTGGCCCGGGCGGACATTATTCAGCGGCGTGTAATGCTCTTCGGTCGATTGATCGATCAGGTCTGAATGGCGCTGGACAAAGGTGCCGCGCACACTGTCCTGGCCCGATAGGCGCACAGGAAAGCCTTCATCGAGCAAGGTGGCAAAGGCCAGGTGCTCGCCGGTCGACCAGTCCAGGCCCTCGCCGGTTTCGATCGCGGTGCGGCGACCCTCAACCACGCGTTTGACCGTCTTATGCACGTCAATATGGTTGGGTACTGTGGTTAGGCGGCTGCCGATATCGCGCAGCTTTTGCAGCGAAACGGCCGTATCGAACTTGCGATCATCGCCGTCGGGACGCGCTAGGCCTGACCAGGCCCCATCCAACCAGTCGGCCTTGTCCGGATTATAGGTCTTGCCGGCCTCAAATTCCGAATCGAGAAACGCCTCAAACGCCGTGATCCAGTCCTCGACCTGAGTGGCGGTGACCGCGCCCTGCTCAATCAGACGCTGGCTATAGAGCTCGCGCGTCGAGGGGTGGCCCTTGATCTTAGCATACATCAGGGGCTGGGTCATGGTCGGGTCATCGCCCTCATTATGACCAAAGCGGCGATAGCAGAACATGTCGATGACCACGTCCTTGCCGAATTTTTGGCGATATTCGGTCGCGACCTTGGCAGCGAACACCACCGCTTCGGGATCATCACCATTGGCATGCAAGATCGGGGCCTCAACCATCAAGGCCACATCCGACGGATAGGGCGATGAGCGCGAGAAACGCGGGCTGGTGGTAAAGCCGATCTGGTTATTGACGATGAAATGGATGGTGCCGCCGGTGCGATAGCCCTTCAGGCCCATCAGGGCAAAACACTCGGCCACCACGCCCTGGCCTGCAAAGGCGGCATCGCCGTGCAGCAGCAGCGGCAGGACATGGGTGCGACCGCTATCGGGTGCGGCGCGCAAGGTTGCGGCCTGCTTGGCCCGCGCCTTGCCCAGCACCACTGGATTGACGATTTCGAGGTGCGACGGGTTGGCGGTCAAGGACAGGTGGACATTATTGTCATCAAAGCTGCGGTCCGAGGACGCGCCCATATGATATTTCACATCGCCCGAGCCACCAATATCGGAGGGCACGGACGAGCCGCCCTGAAATTCGTGGAATATGACGTGATAGGGTTTGCCCATAACGGCGGCCAAGACGTTCAATCGCCCGCGGTGCGGCATGCCAATAACAATGTCTTCGACGCCAAGCGCGCCGCCGCGCTTAATGATCTGTTCCAGCGCCGGCACTGTGGCCTCGCCGCCGTCCAGGCCAAAGCGCTTGGTGCCCGGAAAACGCTTGTGCAAGAAGCGCTCAAAACCCTCGGCCTCGATCAGTTTTTTGAGTATGGCGATCTTGCCTTCTGGCGTGAAGGTGATCTCCTTGTCCTTGCCCTCAATGCGTTCTTGCAGCCATTGTTTCTCGGCCGGGTCGGAAATGTGCATATATTGCACCCCGACATTGCCGCAATAGGTGCGGCGCAGGATCGAAACGATCTCGCGCACTGAGCTGGTTTCTAGGCCCAGCACATAATCGAGGAAAATCGGGCGATCATAATCGGCCTCGCTAAAGCCGTAGCTGGCCGGGTCAAGCTCAGACGTGTCCGGCTTTTCATCCAGGCCAAGCGGATCCAGATTGGCGGCAAAATGACCGCGCATCCGATAGGCGCGGATCATCATAATCGCGCGCAAACTGTCTAGGGTGGCGGCGCGCACGGCCTCGGGGCTAGCCGCCGGGGCCTTGGCGGCAATCTTTTCGCCAATCTTGGCCTCAACCGCTGGCCATTGACCATCTAGGGCCGACAACCAGTCTGGCCGCGCCTGAGGGGTTTGGGTGCCCTGCCAGCTCGGGGCCTTAGCGCCCTTGACGGCGTCTTGGGCGGGCTCGGCAAGGCCTGCAAAAAACACCTGCCAGGAAGGGTCGACCGAGGCCGGGTCCTTGGCCCACTGGGCATACAAGGCCTCAACGAAGGCCCCATTGCCGCCGTAGAGAAAGGAGGTTTGCTCAAGAACCTGATTGAGCCGCCCGGAATCGTCCGCCATGGTCTTCGTCCCTAGGCGATCCACG